>NZ_BORB01000002.1:0-228144 GCF_018332955.1 Lederbergia ruris | reverse complement strand
CTTGGGTCTCTATTTGTTCTTCTCGCAACCTCTGCATATGTATGCCCTTTTCCGTTCACTTGTTGTCTGATATAATTAATTTCAGTCACTTCTAACACTCCTAATCTACCTCCTGCCAGAATAATGGGTCCAACAGGAAGTGTAGTTAATTATTGAGTTGTTAGCAAGTGGCTTTTTCTTTTATGCATAGCCCTATAGGACATGCATAAAAGAAGTGCCATAACCTACATTTTTAGTTTGCCATAAACATCCACCCTTCAATGCAAAGAAAAATACCAATAAATACACAACCAAAGAGCCTAGCAAAAACAACCACGATTTATCTTCCAAGTTCTCTGCAGCTAAAAAAACCCACCTATGAAATAAATACGCAACTCGAAAAATTAAAAGGGCTATTCGATCTCGTAAATAAAAAGGAAGGACATATTCAATTTTTTAGGGATCATTATCAATGGTCCCGTAAAAAAACAATCACTAAACCATATCGCATTATTATTAATAAGGAACATAAAATTTACTTATCAAAAATCAAACAAATTACTGGACTTTCGAATAGTAGAATTATTGAATGGTGCTTTCGAAAATAAAACTTGATTGAAAAGTTGCTATCGAATTATTATCTGGTATATAATGATTTTAATAGAATATAGTGACATTGTATGTCTTGAAAGGGAATCTGGTTAAAATCCAGAACTGTTTTAAGCAACTGTGATTGTGGATGAAAGATTGACCACTGAACTTAATGTTTGGGAAGGTATTCGAGTAAGGTGAAGCAAAAGTCAGGAGACCTGCTATGTGCTATTCGTATGAACGAGAAATTCTGGATTTGTGTTCAGAGGGACTCCAGTAGGATGAAGCACATTTAGCGGATTTATTGAACTTGTGAATCAAGAGTACCCTTTGAACCCATTATTTAAGTAGAGGTGGAGAATTTGACAAATGTTATTACTAGTATTTTCGCTTCATTAATTGGGAGTGCAATATGGTATTTTTTGTTAAACTATAAAATCATCTTTAAAATTGAAAAACGCAATTAGGCACAAGTAGGCTCGGTAATTCACCGGGCCTTTAGTTTGTTTTCATTGATTTTATTCAACTTAAGCGCCTGATAATGTTTAATTCCTTACGCTAGTCGTTTCCAACTACGTTGTGGTTAGAAAAGCTCTAAGGGTTTTCCAGCAGTTCAACCGATCATACTCCCTAAACGGTACCAGCAAGGACAACTGTACCTGTGCGCTCTTTGTGAGTAAAATTAATGTCACGGAAACCAGATTAATCTGTAGGAGTGTGTTGGTGCCAACTTCACTGGGCAACCAGAACCTGGCACTTAAACTAAGACTATTGAATGCTGAGGTAGAGACAAAAAGAATCTAGCTGCTATCGGGTTGGTCCCTTTTCATAACGCTAGGTACTCGAACAATTCTATATTTCTTCGAATGTCGGCAGCAAATACTAAGACAAGTAAATTGACAGTCTCGGATTTATTTTTATAATGCCTTCACCGAAATCAACGTTACCAACTTGTGCGAGAAATTCCGCCACCGGTAGAAATGTATAATCTCCTAAATTTGAGACTTTTTGAAATATCAAGGTTTGCTTTACCAATTCTTTTTTCCAATTTATCAACCACTTCTTTATGAGGATGTTTATATTTTTTTGAGTTGCCTGCCGAAATGAAAGCATAATTTGGATTCAAACGTGATAACATTTTATCATTTGTCCCTGTCCTACTTCCATGGTGTGATACTTTTAAAACTGTATCCGCATTTCCTTTATGAGGAGAAAATTTGTGATATAGATATTCGTGACCTGTATCTCCAGTTAGATAAATGGTATCATCTCCATTTAAAATCTGAATGGATATAGAACTATCATTCATATCTGGAGCCACTTGATTAGAAGAAGTATCATAATCGGGATTGACGATCTCAAACTTAACTCCTCCGTCCATAAAAAGACCTGGTTTATTAATATTAATCCAGTTTGGTATAGACTTAGCAGCTTCTAATAACATTTTCACTGACTTTAAATCATGTTTATAATCATGATTTATTAAGAAGTATTCTATATCAAACACTGCTTTGTTTAACAAAATACTAGCCCCTCTAAGATGATCTACATGTTTATGGGTTATTATTAATGCTTTTATCTTTGTAGAGGGTAGTCCATGAGAAGTTAAAATATCTTTTACATTTTCAATGAAATTTTCAACTGATTTTCGGGAGTAGTAATTGGTATCTATTATATACACAGACCCAGTCGGTGTAATAACCAGCAAGGAATCTCCTTGTCCAACATTAAAACAATATAAATATAAATTTGAAAGTACTTTCTTTTTCTTAGGTCTTACTATCTGAAGATCACCATCAAAGTGTTGGATCTCTTTCTCCTCTACTATATCTTTGTATGGTGATTCAATTCTAGTGTTATTAAAAATACTATTTTCCTTGGAATAAATGTTTTCAAAATTGATCGTACCATTTGGTAAATCAATTCCGTTAATACTGTAGAATCCCCCCTGGACTACTTGTCCTAAAAACTCAGTACTTATTGAGTCCTCAGATATATCGGGGTTATATTTCCTCATAATTGAAAAGTACATTTCCTTCTCTAGTAATTCCCCCTGAAATTTTATATTCTTTAGAAGATTAGGTGGGAAGTATTTTGCATTGAATTCAGGAATAATGTTAGCAATAAAAATCTCCTTATCTAAGTTATATAAATCTATTTCATCTATAGAAAATTCAAATAAATCTCTCACAAATAATTTCCTATTCAATATAACCACCAACTTTCTTTATTCTACTCTTTTCTTAATTTAAAAAAAGAAACCCTAGAAAAACTAGAGTTCCTTTGAATAATTCAAATTAACGAAGCAATTGCAATACTCCTTGTGGTGCTTGGTTAGCTTGTGCAAGCATTGCTTGAGATGCTTGTGCAAGGATAGAGTTCTTTGTTTGTTCCATCATTTCTTTCGCCATCGTGCGAACATTTACTTTCATAAATGACTAGACTATATCTTCACCCTCTAGGATTCTAGTAGGGGTCGGGCACTTCGGATTCACAATGCTGATGGACATTGTTTCACCTATGGATTTCATCATCATAGCTTGCGCCTAAGATGGTCTATCCTAGTCGTTGAACCTTCTCCACTCTTTCGGGACAGGAGCTTGGCTGCTGATTGCCCAATCTTTTCTTTTTTCACACCATCACGCTTGTCGTTTCCAACTACGTTGTGGTAAGAAAAGCTCTAAGGGTTTTCCAGCAATTCACCCGATCATACTCTCTAGCCGTTACCAGCTAGGACGACTGTACCTGCACCGCTTAGGCGGCTTCAGTATAATCAACGTCACGGATACGAGATTCCGCAGCTGTTAGGTTTTCGGAAGAAGTACTTAAATTATTAATTGTGTGTTCTAGGCGGTTTTGGTAGGCACCAAGTTTTGAACGCTCAGCAGAAACTTTTTCAATAGCTTCATTTATAGTAGTGATTGCTGTATCTGCATTTTCTTGACTAGAGATATCAATTCCTCCAGCCTTTGTCATATATTTACCATCATCATTAGCTTCTAGAGCTTTAGCTCCTGTTTTTGCCTGAAGGTTATAAGTACCTGGATCAGCGTCATCTTCAACTGCTGTTACATCAGATAGATTATAATATTCACCATTGATTTCAACAGCTACGATTTCGTCACCATTTTTAAGGACGGTTTGTCCTGTAAAATCCTGACCATCAACTTTCACATCTTCACTATTAGCAGTTTCTAACTCTGTCCCCCCTTCAGCAACTCCTAAGGACTTAGCATCCATGGCATTTATTGACAATTCAATATTTTGTTCGGCATTAGCTCCAATATGGAATTTACCTGTGAATCGATCGTTCTCATCAGCACCGAATAATTTTTTTGTATTAAATTCAGTTGTATTTGCAATTCGTGTAATTTCTTCCGATAGTTGATCTATTTCCTTTTGAAGCTCTTTTCTATCAGAATCATTGTTTGTATCGTTTGATGATTGAACAGCAAGTTCACGCATACGTTGTAGAATTGAATGTGTTTCGTTCAATGCACCTTCTGCAGTTTGGATTAGAGAAATCAATTTTGTTATCGCAAAAGCATTTAATCCTTTACCTCTTTATGTTTCCATAAAGTTCAGATCATATCTTCATCCACTTGGGATGCCCCGCGCTCGTGGGTGGGTTATTAGTTTGGTTCTTCACCACCTGATCGTTACACCTTCCTAATTACTTTTAACCAATTCATTAGGCTTGGCTCGGTATTGCCCACCATCCACTACTGCAAAGCTGGTTTGGGGTTCCACCGAATTCACGGAGTGTTCATCTAAGTATTACTACTTAGAGCGGCATTTCTCGTTTACCGTCTTGAGCGTTTTTAGACGCCATATCTAATCCTTTAACCTGCGCACGCATCTTCTCAGAAATAGCAAGCCCTGCCGCATCGTCACCAGCACGGTTAATACGCATACCAGAAGCCAATTTTTCCATAGATTTTGATTGTGCGTTTGTAGCAGCACCAAGTTGACGGTGTGTGTTCAACGCTGCGATATTGTGATTGATAATCATAATGTGTTTTCCTCCTTGAATGTGCCAGCCACGTCCTTGTGGTTGGTTGTTCTTGTGTTTTTGACGGGGTTGAGGATCGGCCGCGCTCCTCTCATCCGTTCTACTAGTTATATCGTCATGGTTCGGGAAAGTTTAATGGTTTTTGCTAATTTTTTCTTCTTTTTTTGTAAAAATTTAGGAAGTCGATTGCTGTTCTTTGTGGAAAAAGCAACATAAAAAACTGCCAATGATCATCATTAACAGTTTCATTTCATGACCTATTCTTTTTTCGCCTTCACTAAGACACCAAACAGATCTCCAACTCCTGTAGATGCTGCGGCATTTTCCTGCTGAATTTCTACCCAGATTTCCTTTCTGTGTATCTCTACATTTTTCGGGGCTTGGATGCCGATTTTCACTTGGTCGCCTTTGATTTGCGTGATGGTGATTTCGATATCATCACCAATTTGAATCGATTCGCCTTTTTTTCTTGTTAGTACAAGCATCGAATCACCCCTTTACCGTTTGGCCAAAGAGCGGCGTTTTAGTTTTGTAGTTTTCTTGATTGAGAATCACTTGCTTGGCATGGTTCGTTTTTACATTGACAATGATTGGCGCCTGCAAATTAGCGGTTGTTTTTTCAAATGGGTCGTGCACCGTTAAAATCACAAAGGCACTCACATCTTGATCACTTTCTATCTTTAACAGTTCAACAGTATTTTCATCTAAAGTAAAGGTGTAATCTGCAAAAAAGCTATATGGATCCGCAATGACAAAAGCAAGTGTTGGTGTTGTGACCGATTGCAAGACCGAAACCGCGTCCATCTCTGGTAATGGCAATAAAGTGAATTGCTTTTCATCTTGGAAACCGGGGATCCCTTTTTCAAAAGTAAGAATGGTCTCTGGCTGGATGTCGATTTCTCCATGGTATTTCGTTTGGATGTTCATCTTTCACACTCCTATTTTACAAGATCAATTTTCAACTGGTTTCGTTGTGCTAGCTGGATTTGTACATCTCCCGGTGAATAATGAATGATTGGCTTTTGGATGGCTACATCAATCCTAGGTTTTCTTGGTTGGAATTGAATGTCCACACGCCCTGGTTGGTAATGCGTTTTGACCGCAAAGGGGGATGGAATCCACGTGATATTTACGTCTGGCATGGGTGGGGTGGCATGGCGTTTCGCTTGCTCGACAAAAGCGTTTTGCCCATTCTGGATCTCAATCATTTCATCGCCTTCCTGGGCCACACGGGCAATGCCCTCCAAAACTTTTTGATTTCCCTTCACCGCATTTTCCTTTACTGCTTTAAACGTACTCTTTAGATTCATTTCTTCCCATGCTTGCGACTGGTCAATCGTTAATTTTCCTGGAGTTGTTCGCATTTTCAATTCAGCTTGTGGTTGTTCCATTCTTACATCCGCTTTTGGCTGTTGGATCAATTGTCTTGCTGGAACCGTCTGAATCGCGATTTTCGCTTGTCTTGATTCCATTTGAATCTGTGGGATTCGCATATCGTCCCCCCTTTCTTAACAAAAGGGATGTCCCTAATGAAGACCATCCCTTTTTTTAAAAAAATATCTATACCGGATCTAGTTCCAACGCCCAGCGACTAGCAAACTTTCGGTGCCTGCTTGCGTAAGTCAACATCGATTCACCCTTTGGTGTCTAGCTACAGGCGGTAGGGGCTCGAGGTCAAATAACCCTAAACCTAGGAAGGGAAAAACCGCCCTTCCTAGGTTTAGGAACATTTGCTTGTCGCCCCTAAACAACCGCCTTCCGCTTTTCGTGGTTCATCGTGTTTCCTTTATCTCAGGCCAACAGGATGTTGGTCAGAACGGCGTTGCGCCAGGACGGCGCGATTTTAGCCGTTCAGCCTTATTATCCAAGTTTGTACATCGCTAAACGGGCGCTTTATCTTAAAAAGTCCATTAATGTCGGTTGAATAATCCGCGCCCCAATTGACATGGCTGCACGGTGGACCGCTTCTTGTGCTTTAAAGTCCATGATCACTTTTTCAAATTCAATATCTTCATTGTCAGACATAATCCGCTTGGCGATCACTTCTTGGTTATCGATGCGGTCTTCCATAAAATCAAGTCGATTAGTCCGTGCCCCAAGTTCAGCTCTACCAGAAAGCATTTTATCGCTACTCGCATCGAGGTCATCCAAAAAGCCATTTAAATCGGTATCTCCTGATTTTAAAGCTGTTTCTAATCGATCGAGCACGGCAAATACGCTCGACTCACCAGTTCCAAATACAGCTTCCCCTTGCATATTGACTGCAACCTTTATCCCTTTTGCCAGTTCAAATTCCACATCATCTGAATTAAATTCGATTTTTTCCCCATTGACAGGGGCGGTTAATGTATCTGTTCCATTGAAAATATATTTGTCTCCAACTTTAGCATTGGCGATCGTTTTTATATGTTCTTTTAACTGGGCGACTTCCTCAGCCACAGACTTGAGTTGGCTTTCATCATACGTACCATTGCTTACCTGTACAGTTAATTCCCGAATCCGCTCCATGGCTTCACTCGCTTCGCCGATGGCAGAATCCGTTGTCTCCACCCAGTTCCGCGCTTCTGAAAAATTACGTTTGAACTGCTCAATCTCGGTCACATTTGTCCGATAGAACATCCCCTTCATTGCTACAACCGGATCATCAGATGGACGAGAAATCTTCTTCTGTGTTTGCGCTTGTTCAAATAATTTATCCAATCGAGCATAGCTTTGATTAATATTGTACATCACATTATTGGCAATCATGCCATCTGTTACACGCATTTCAAAATCCCCCTTATCGACCTACCATACCCATGCCATTAATAATTTTATCCAGCATTTCATCAATTGCCGAAATCATTCTTGCTGACGCTGAGTAGGCATGTTGAAACTGAATTAAGTTCGAGAATTCTTCATCTAACGAAACCTCACTGACAGAACGGCGATTTTTATCGATTGATTGTAGTAACACCGTCGTATTATATTCCATCCTATTCGCTTGCTGCCCTTTAACCGCCATTTCCCCAATCACACCTTCATAAAAGGATTGGAGTGTGCCTGATTTAATGTCTAAATCAGTTAGACCCGGTAATTCTTCCATGGCACCTTCTCGAATTACCCAATTTTTCATATCCGCCAGCTTTAAGGCATTTTCACCGTTCCCAGTTTCTTTTCCTGATAAAGCAGCGGCTACTTTGTCAGGATCTTTTAAAAGAACACTGATTCTACCAGCTGCCCCCTCATACGAGTCACCTGCAGCAAAAAAGTCTTCCCCTGTATCACCGTTCAAGTCGACTCCGCCTTTATGGACTTCATTAAATACCTTCGCAAAGGTAAAAGCATATTTATCAAGATTTTCAAGCATCTCGGGGTAATCTTCCTTGTATGCCTTGAATAAGGCCGACAGTTCCCCATTTCCTTCTCCAAGCGTGTCGTAGGAAAGTTCTTTTTCGCCTAAAAAGAGCTCTCCCGTTTCTTCTTTCCATTCCAATGAGCGAGCCCCTTGTTCATCCACAAGCAGCGTTTTTTCCCCATTGATCATCGCATAGACCTTCTTGCCTCCTTCAGCAATGGCTAAGGTATTTCCGCCATTTGTCACCGTTTCAGTTGAAATAGGAAGATAGCTTGCGAGTTCATCTAATAATTGATCTCTCGCATCATACAAATCATTCGGTAAATACCCATGTGGTTCCACCTCACTAATTTGCTGGTTAATCGACGCGATATCTTGCGCAAGTGCATTGATTCTCGTAACCGTTAGGTCCATTTCTTTTTTAAGGTCATTTTGCACCGTCGTTAGAGAAGAATGTAAGTATTGAAATGTTTCGGCCACGGAGCGAGCCCGTTGTAAAACCACTCTTCTCGCTCCTTCATTTTCCGCATTGGTACTCAAGTCTTGAAGAGATTGCCAAAACTGGGTCATTGCGGCTGAAAGACCATTTTCACTTGGCTCATTCATAATATCTTCCATTTGTTTGATGGAATTAGACATCGATTCATAGAACCCTAATTGATTTCTCTCACCACGATATTGACTATCAATAAATGTATCGCGAATCCGTTGAATCGATCCATCTTGAACACCCGTTCCTAATTGGCCCGGAATTTGCGGGCGGTTCATCGAGGCTGCTGGATATGGTGTCGTTTGTTCGAAATTAACACGTTGGCGTGAATAGCCTGGTGTGTTCTTATTCGCAATATTATGCCCTGTGACATATATGGCACTTTGTTGCGAATACATACCCCTTTTGGCTGTTTCAAACCCCATAAAAGTAGAGCGCATGAAAGATCCTCCTATTATTTCTCTTTGAAAACTTTTTATTTATCGGTAGCTTTTTCTTTAAGCTTGTGAGTCAAACATTGATCGCTTGTGGTCAGAATACGGATTGGCTGGACCTTGTTCTTTTGTGTAGTTGGGCAGTTCTTGTTCAGGGGCCAACAAGTCGAGATTCATGTTCACAAACTGTAAAGAGTACTGGAGCAACTGCTGGTTCAGAGCATTCGCCTCTTGTAACTCTCCTAACACTTGAATGAGTGCTATTTGCAATTCAGACAATTTTTCCTGATCCGTATCATTTAATTCTTTTAAAATCTCGGAAACCGTTGCCTCTCCTGGATGATTCGTGATCAGCAGGGAAGCTTTTTCCCTTTTTTGTTCTGCTACTTGAATCGCAGTTAAAACCTTTTGTTCCTCACGGAGCATGTTCGATAATGTTTCTATATCATTTTTCTGCAAAACCTCAGTCTTCTTGACCGTCATCGCAAGTAGCTGTTGATGGAGGTCAAGCAAAGTTTCCATAGATTCAATGAGTGTCTGAATCGACATTCGTAGCCACTCCCTATTTTAAGTGTAGATATTGATTAATAATCCTTCAATTTCTCCAACTAAACTTAATATGTTAAGCCCAGATTTCTCTTTATCAAGAACAGTATTTGCCAAATCGATCAGCTTTTTGTCCACTTCTTTGACAATTTTATAGACTTTGGTCCGGCCACGCCAATCAAGCCCACGTTGTTCTTTTAACTGAAGTCCATTATTCACCGCATCTTCCATAAAAGATTTCACAAGTTGCTTATACTTTTTAAAATCTTCAATGGTCTGTGATTTGGCAAGTTTCTGCCCTTGAGCTTCAATATCTTGGCGCATCTGGTCCATCCGCTCATAGACAATCTGCTCTCGTCCCTTCGTCATCACTTCAGAAAAACGAACAGACTCTGTCGCTTGACTAGCCTTCTTCTGAACTTGATGGACCCCCGTCTTTTCAACTCTGCGTACATCCATGAATATCACTCCACGTTTTCATTAAAATCTTGCCTTGGATGAATTGAATCCTGTGAGTTATGGGTTTCTTCCATGAGTTATGGGTTTCTTCCATGAGTTATGGGTTTCTTCCATGAGTTATGGGTTTCTTCCATGAGTTATGGGTTTCTTCCATGAGTTATGGGTTTCTTCCATGAGTTATGGGTTTGCGATCGGTCAGTCCCTTCCGATCGCAATCAACTTAACTGTTATTTTATTGCAATAATTGCAAGATTCCTTGTGGCAATTGATTGGCCTGCGCTAGCATCGCTTGTCCAGCTTGGTTTAAAATATTATTCCGTGTAAAGTTGGTCATTTCCAGCGCCATGTCAAGGTCACGGATACGTGATTCCGCCGCGGTTAGGTTTTCATTGGCTGTTTGTAGGTTGGTGACAGTATGCTCAAGGCGGTTTTGGTAAGCACCGAGTTCTGCACGCTGGGTCGAGACCGTTCCAATTGCAGTATCCAACGCTTTAATGGCATTTTGGGCATCAGCACTTGTTGAGACTTTCACAGTGCTAATCCCTAACTTGGATGTATCCATTGCGCCTATTTTCACGGTAAGTTCATCACCATCATTGGGTCCAATTTGGAAGTCAAACCCATTTGCATTATTTCCATCCAGTAATTTCATTCCATTAAATTCAGTTTTCTCAGCAATTCGATCTACTTCATTAATTAGTTGATCGATTTCTAATTGAACAGCTTCCCTATCACTATCATCCAACGTCCCATTCGCCGCCTGCACACTCAACTCTCTCATTCTTTGCAAAATCGAATGAGTTTCATTCAATGCACCTTCTGCTGTTTGAATCAACGAAACAGCGTCCAACGCATTCCGTTCTGCCATACCAAGGCCGCGGATTTGCGAGCGCATTTTTTCCGAGATAGCCAGTCCAGCGGCGTCGTCGGCTGCACGGTTGATGCGGAGTCCGGATGATAGTTTTTCTAGGCTTTTGGATGTGCTGGCCATGGTTTGTGATAGGTTTCGATAAGCGTTCAAGGCTTGGATATTATGATTAATTCTCATTGATTTTTCCCCTTCCGTTTGGTTATTCCCCTTGTTGGATCACTCTAACGTTTTTCTCGTAGGCGTTGGTTTGCTTAAAGCGTTCACGTTGTCCGGTTTTGACTTCCATGTTCATGGCTTCGGTCCAAGCTGTGGCCAGTTGCTCCATGATCGTCAGTACTTCTTGGAGAATCTGGACATCTTTTTTCAAGTTACCTGTGACGACCTCATTGGCCATATAGTTATATAAAGTATCGAGCTGGTTGGCGATCGTGCCTGCTTCATAGTTCAGGCCAGCTCCAAGTCTTTCGATAATGTCATTGACTTTTTGTAATTTCTGATTCGCTTCCGCCCATTGTTCGTTCTCAATACAGGCGATGGCTTCCTGCAATTGCTGAATGCCCGCTTCATAAAGGAAGGCTGTGAGTTGCTGTGATGATTTTTGATAAAGCAATTCTTTTGATAAAAAGTCCAAGTGCTTAGCCTCCATTCATATTGAATATCGGATTATTTCCCATATTATTTAGTGATTCGATCGATTTCTTCAATCATTAATAAAATTTCTGCAATCACAGAATACAGTTGCGGTGGAACATTGTTACCAAGATCAATATCCATTAACTGTCCGACGAGACTCGCATCCTCTTGCATATGGATCCCGTGTTCTTTGGCCATTTCCATTAGTTTGACAGCCATCGCTCCTGTTCCTTGGGCAACAACTTGAGGGGCCTGCTGGCTATCTGACTCATCATAACGGAGCACCGCTGCAGATGGGCCGTTTTTTAATCGGCGCATTTTTTGATTGTAATAGTGTGGCATGATCGCACACTCACTTTCTATTAAAAATTAAACAGAATAATCATAACCATGATCAGAAAAAGTTGGTTGACTTTTTACAGGGATATCCCCTTTCGCCTCTTCCGTTTTCAATGGCGAGAAGTGAATTTGTCCAACTTGGTAACCGATCTCCTGAAGGCGTTCCTTTGTTGTTTCGACTAATGGCGTCATTTTTCGTTCAAAGTCGGCCGAGTCATTTTTTAATGTCACGGATAATACGCGATCGGTCGCATTTAAAAGTATACCGATATCCCCCACCTGCTTCGTTTCCAGCAAGAAGTAGAGACTACAATTCTCCCAATCCATTTTTTGCCCAGATTGTTTCGATTGTAAGAAAACTTTTACATTTCCCACCTGTTCCCGCAAGATGAGCGGCAGGGTAAACATTAGCGTTTGTAATCCAGATGCATCGGGCTTACTGAGCAATTGTTGACCGGTCATATTTTGCAAAGCCTGTTCAGCCTTCTGACCTGTCCCATGGCTCTCCGCTAATTTCATCAGCACTTGCTTAAGGGATGAATCGGCCTCATGAGTTTTACCATTTAATAGATTTTGAGCAAACTCCGATTCACGTGTTAAGCCGAGCTGTCTTATGTATTCAAGCGCATGTCTAGCCGTTGGTTCCTGGCGTATGGCTTGTTGTGGTTCCTCAATTGTACGCCATAATTGCCTGGCTATTGGCTCCTCCCGCAAATCGGCCCATTGCTTCGCCACAAAATGCTTCACCTTTTGATCCGAGGGCTGAAAGATGATTTTGTCCACGGTTGTTCTTACTTGCTGAACAATCTCACTGGCCTTTCCACGCTCGCCTTTTGTCAACCATTTTTTCGCTTCATGCAGTTGCGAGCTTGCCTGCAATAACTTTTTCTCCGTCGTCATATCCATATACAGCATGAAATCACTTTTTAAAATCGCTTGATCAAGCTGTTTGATCGCTGTTTCCAATGATGGCCTTGCGAGTATAGGAGATTGCTGCACCATTTTCTCCGCTGTATAGAGGGCATTCGAAATATCTCGTTGCACGGCTTTAAAATCAAGAGCCGCCTGGGACATCTTCTTCGTGATCGTCGTGACAATTAGATCTCGTGATGAAGCAGGAATTGTTGCTAAGAATTCCTCACTCAATTGATAAGCCGGGTTCGCTCCTGTATTCACTTGGATCGGTTGCTCGGTTTCTAAGGCTGTCAAACCTTCAGCAAGCACCTGACGTGCCGCTAATTCTTTTCCAGTTGTCAATAGTTGTTCCGCTTTTCCGATCGTCTCTTCCAGAGCCTGTTGCTGATGGACTGATAAAATATCCATTTCCTTTTGGAGTGTCGCAAAAATCCGCTCCAATTGCGGTTGCTTTTTCACCTGGGAAAGTGCCTTTTCAATAAAGGCTTTTTGCGGTGAAATCATCGGTATTTCTTGTTCCGCATCGGTTTGTGAAAGGATAACAGAAGGAAAGGCTGTCCGTAAACTCGCCACCACTTTCGCCAATTCAGGATTTCCCTTTAGCTCTGCCGCAAATTCCGCTTCGATCATTTTAAGAGCCTGACTTTCACTCCCACCTGTTTGTAAAAAGCGAATGATTTCTTGTGTGAGTCGAGCTTTTTCTGGTGAGCCTTGTTGTTGTAAGTTTTTTAAAACATCGACCAAGCGAGCCGCATCTCGCTGCTCTACACTTGTCCCTGATGAAGGCCCTTTCGCCACAAGTCCATTCAATACTTCCCCCAATTTTGTACCATGTAAAGCTTCATGTACAGCCTTCAACTGGCTTGTTGTAAAGTCTAAATTTTTATTCGCCATCTGTTGCATCGTGGTCAACTTCTGCTCGGTCGTTCCATCTGCCTTCTCCATAAATTTCTGGATCGTCTGCAACATTTCACGTGTGATCGGGATTTGCTGTTGCTGTAAAATTTGAATGGCTTGCCTTGTTCCCTCGGGAAGGGCAGATGTCTGCGACGGGTTTGGTAGTGGCTTTTCAGGTACCACCTTCACAGTCGGGGGTTCAGTTTTCAGATCCGTTATTTGCAGCCGCACATTTCCAGAATCCGGAAGTTTCCCCTCATATTGCACCTTCATTTCTTGGCCTTTTACTTGAATAAGGGCTTCCTTTCCTGCAAGTTTTTCTTTCACATTGACGGAATAGGTTCCACCCTCCTTGACCGTATCCGTTACATCTATTTGCGGCAAAATCGCGGTCTGTCCTTCATTTTGTACCTGCATTTTTTCACACCCCTTTTCCTCTCACTAGCTGTAACGATTTAAATGAATTCCGTAGTTAACTGCAGTATCCTTCTTTACTCAATTAAAAAAGGAATTCGCCTCTTTCCGCGGATTGCGGAAATCCCCATTTGACTGGTGCAAATTCCCTAACCTTCGGATGATGGCATAGTGATGCAAGGGGATACATAGAATCGATATCACACCACTTCTATAAAAATCCCCCTGTTATTTTCGCTCTTCCTTGAGCTATCTTCGAATCCGTTCGGTACCTATATTCAAATATTTTCGGCAACCAAGCAACCAATCTCCATCCTAGAAATCAAAAAACTTGGCGATGCCTTTTGCGACTTCTTGCGGATCGACCTCGTAAGTTCCAGTCTGCACTTGTCGTTTTAATTCGGCGACACGCAATTCTCTTTCCTTCACAACTGATGGAGTATTTTGCATCTTTTGGGCCTCGGAGGAAATTTCAACTTTATCTGTCTTTTGACTAGATTCAGATCCTTCTTTTTTATGGGCTTGTCTTTGATATGGATTATTTTCGACGTGCCGAAAAGGATTAATTTTCATTTCATTCCCTCCCTCTTTTTTCATCTGTATCATTAATATCGGTAAACGCCTCGATTTATTTAGATCCTTTTGCTAGGTGAAATTCACTATTTTTTTCGTTACTTTTTTCGTTGATCTTGTGAATAATAAACGACCTTACTTAGTTCTTCATGCCGTTCTTTTTCCTTTTCAAATCGAGTTAGCTCCTCCTTAAGTCCTGTCGAGCATGGCTCACATAGCTTTCCCTCTTTAATTAGTTTACCACAACGCTCACAAGGATAACCGAGATTAGGAAATTGAGCCGCATGCAATCGCCCTTTCCGCACCCATTTGTATAATAAATCTTCCTTCACACCAGTCGTATGTGCAATCGTCTCAATCGTGGCTGCACGATTTTCCCTTTTACGTAAAAAACGATAGACCTGTTCATAATCGGCTTCTTCCTTCCGGTAGCACTCATCACACACATCGCGCACGGAATGATTTACATAGATCTTCCCGCAATTTGGACAATTTAATAAGTCCATGAAAATCCCCCACTCTTTTCATTTTATCTCATAGTTAACTGGCGGTAAACGTTCGTTTAGGCCTTCGAGAAGTTGGTTACATTGCACTGACCAACTCATATATTCCAAATAAAGTTTGCTTTTTTAATCGGTGAAGGAGAAAGTCCCCTAACTAATTGACTTTCTCGCTTTATTTACTTTTTATATCGACATAAAGATTGGGTTGTTTACGACTTTTTGAAGGGGAGTACAATCCACATCATTCATCCCCGCGCCAAGGTAAGTGAATAAATTCTTTTCGCTCCTTCCTTTTTCAATACCTTCGCAGCCTGTCGTAATGTGGTCCCAGTCGTGTAAATATCATCGATTAGAGCAATGTTTTTCCCTTTGATCTCCTCGTGATTGCCTTGAAACTGGAAAATTTGTTTTTGTTTTAGTCTTTCACCGCGTGATTTTTTCGATTGTTTTTCTGTATGGATTCTTTTTAAATAATCCTTCGTTTTCTGCCCGGCCATTCGGGCCAGGGCTTCCGCTTGATTAAATCCCCTTTCTTGTAAACGTTCTTCACTTAAAGGAATAGCGACAATGAAATCGAATGAAAGTTTATCCAATTCTTTTGCTAGAGTTTGAGCAAATATTTCAGCTAAAATATAATCGCCACGGAATTTGAAAAGGGCGATAACTTCTTTTAAAAATTCATTGTAATGATAGATAGAGAGATTTTGTTTGAGACAATTGGCCCAATGCGGATCTTGTTCCCAACGAACACAATCCATGCACAGATCTTCTTTTATGAATTTTTTATTTAATGTCGCTAGAGAACGGGAACATATTCGGCAGCGTTCTCCTGTAATGGGTTGGAGTTTCGCTTCACATGTGGCACATATTGGAGGTAGTGCGGACGGGAAGAGGAGGTTTGTCCATGTCAACTCTCTTTTCAGGTGGCTGTCACAAACTAAACAATAATCATTCATGAATCAATCAACCCTTTCTTTCTCGCCTCTTGATTCATTTGATCGATATGAGTGAGCGCGCGAATCATCGCCTTCGTCCGGCCATAATGAAAAAATGTAATATTTCCTTTTGGGAAATCAGCACTTCTTCCGACTCGACCAGAAATTTGCACAAGCGCGGCTTCTGTAAAAATATCATCCTCCGCCCCTAAGACAGCGACATCAATATTCGGAAAGGTGACGCCTCTTTCTAAAATGGTGGTCGTTAAGAGAAGGGGTGTTTCTCTGTTTCTCATTTTTTCAACCTTTTGCTTGCGATCAGGGTCTTCGGCATGAACAGAATCTATTCTTGGATCTAATTGTTGAAATAGGGGTAAAGCTTTCTCCATTAAATGAATATCTGGCAGGAAAACGAGGGCTTGTTTATTTTGGTCTAGTCTTGTTTGCACCCATTTTTTAACAATCGATGGGATTTTGCCTTTTGCGAATGATTTTGGCCAATTTCCACACCACTTGAATATAGGAATTGGTAGGGGATGGCGATGATAACGGGCAGGGATTTTGATATGGTTTCGTTTCCCATACTTACACTCGCGCTGCCATTTTTCCGAAGGTGTCGCCGTTAAAAAGATGCGGGCAGATTGGGGCTTGGCAGCTTTTTGGACGGCTGCTTGCAAACTTTGATCATATGAAAAAGGAAAGGCATCAACTTCATCGACAATCACAACATCAAAAGCCTGTGCAAAACGATATAATTGATGAGTCGTAGAGATCGTCAGCGGGGCAAAAAGATGGCGATCTTCACTGCCACCATATAGAGCCGCAACTTGAATACGGGGAAAAACCTTTTGAAACCGTGGCGCTAATTCCAGGACGACATCTGTTCTCGGTGTAGCCACACATACTCTCTGTTTCCTTTTTAACGCCTCATCAATCCCAGCAAATAAAACCTCTGTTTTTCCCGCTCCACAAACGGCCCAACAAAGAAACTCAGAATGGGAGCGAACCGCTTCTATGACAGCCAACGAGGCTTCCTTTTGTCCTTTAGATAAAGTGCCATCCCAGACCAAATGACTTTGTGTTTCGCCTTCTTTTAAAGGGGGCAAGACACTGGCCCAATCTACAGCAGGACCGCTCCAACTATAAAGCGACGTACATGTAGATACACGTCCCATTTTAATGCAATTTCGACAATAATGACTTTCTTCCCCACAACAAGCACATGGAAATGTCGCAAATAAACGTTGCTTGCGATTGTGACAGCGTTGGCATAGAAAAGCGCCCTTCTTACCAGTGATTCCTGGAGCTTTCTTTACAAAACCATGTTGGAGATGATCTTGGATGATGTTTTCTGGAAAGGGGATTTCTTGGAGTAATAACGAGCGGCCTAAGAGGAACTTTTGTAGATCTGGAGAATGTTTTTTCAATGTATCACCTCAAAAAAGTTCGTTGGAGACGATAGATCGTCCCCGTAGCTTTTATTTTAGCGAATTTTGAATTATTTGGAAAGCCTTTCTAACGATTGTCTCCGTGAATAGATCGCTTGTTTTTTGTTGATTTTTTCAAATGCACGTTGGGCAGGAATCATGATCACAATGGCGAATACGCTCATACTAAAGAAGATCGCTAATCCTTGGAATTTCCATAAAATAAAGCTAATCCCAAAAGTTCCAACGAGCATCGTGAGAGTGGGCAGTGGGTTCATGATCGTGACAAAAAAGGAATTTTTCATGACTTGAAGAATCTTTTGATCATAATGTACGAAGGTGGGAAACACATAAAATAACGTTAAGACATAAATAAATCCGATAATAAGAAACGGGATCGTTAAGATCACTGTCATATTACTTGGCGACACCGTAAGATAAACGAAATCGAGATACAGAATATAACCGCCCAATAGTGATAAATAGCCGAGAATATTACTTTTCATAAATTCTTTTTTGTATGATGCCCAAAACGTTTTGAAAACAGCGACATCAGTTTGACCCATGGCCCATTTGCGCGCGACAGCAAATGTGGCAGCTGTAGCCGGAAAAAGTCCCGCAACAATCAATCCGATGGCCGAAAAAAAGATCCACAAAATATTTAAAAAGGCTAGTCTTGTGATCCATTCCAGTGCTGTATTTATTGCTCTCATTTTGCTATTCCTCCTTCCGTCATGTGGATTTTCCGGGGCAATTACCTAGGTAATTACCCTAGAATCAATTCTCCGCTGAACTATCCTTTCAAACCACTCGTACTAATGCCATCGACAACATAGCGTTGAAATATAAAGAAGATCACAAACACGGGAATCAGTGTGACAACAGACATCGCAAACATCGCTCCCCAATTTGATACCGTTTCATTACTTAAGAACATATTTAGTGCCATCGAAACGGTATATTTACTAGGACTATTTAAATACAGTACTGGTCCAAGCAAATTATCCCAAGTCCAATAAAAGGTGAATATCGCTGTAGTCGCTAACGCGGGTGTAATCAAAGGTAAAATGATTCGCCGATAGATGCCAAATGTATTACAACCATCAATAGTCGCAGCCTCATCTAGTTCCCTTGGAATTGTCCGAATAAACTGAACCAATAGGAAGATGAAAAAAGGATGACCAAAATAGGCTGGGACAACAAGTGGTTTCAGTGAATTCAACCAATCCAATTTGGCAAAAATAATGTATTGCGGAATCATGACAACTTCATACGGCAACATGAGTGTCACAAGCATAATCGCAAACCAAAATCCTCTTCCAGCAAACTTGATCCTAGCAAATCCGAACGCAATTAACGAACAGGAAACTAAATGTCCAATCAACACTAAGAAAACAAATACTAAAGTATTTTTGATAAATACACCAAAGGAGTGGCCACCAAACCCTTGCCAACCTTGGGCAAAATTATCGAGAATAAAGGGCTTAGGAATTAAAGAATCAGCCGTAATAAAAATTTGCTCACTGACTTTAAAGGAACTCATGATTAGCCAAATGACCGGGTATAGCAACAAGATCGCAAAACCACCAACTAAAACATGATATAAAATATACTTCGGCTTTAACTTAGAAGGCCGGCGTTTGCCAATGCTTTTTTTCGTATCATGCTGTACCATTTCCTTAGAATTTAATTCCTGCATGGTTACCTGCCTCCTTCTGACTCATAATGCACCCAAAATTTCGATGTAGCAAAGATAATCGATGTTAAAATAGCAATAATGATTAGCATCACCCACGCCATTGCGGATGCATAACCCATATTAAAAAATTCGAACCCTTGCTTGAATAAATACAGTGAGTAAAGAAGTGTCCCATCTAGCGGTCCCCCCGTACCCTTTGAAATAATAAAGGCAGGAACAAATGTCATGAAGGCACCAATGGTCTGCATAATCGCATTGAATAACATCACAGGACTAAGCATAGGTAGAGTAATTTTCACAAACTTTTGCATAAAATTGGCGCCATCTACACTGGCTGCTTCATAATAACTTTGCGGAATTGACTTTAAACCGGCCAAAAAGATCAACATGGAAGAACCAAATTGCCAGATTGATAGAAAAATAAGCATCCAAAGCGCTGCGGTAGGATTCCCAAACCAGCGAATGGCATCCAGGCCGATTAACTGTAACGCTAAGTTGATGATTCCTTCATCCCCAAAAATATTACGCCACATTATCGCAACAGCGACACTCCCACCGATAAGGGATGGTAAATAATACATCGTTCGATAAAGACCGACCGCTCTGGAGGCTGTGTTTAGCAACATGGCGACTAATAAAGCGAAAGCCAATCGAAGTGGTACACCACCAAACACATAAATAAAGGTCACTTTTAATGATTGCAAATATCGTGGATCATCGGTAAACATTTTTTTAAAGTTATCTAGCCCGATCCATCTCGGCGGTGAAAACAAATCATATGAAGTAAATGAAAAGTATAAAGAGGAAACGATTGGAATTAAGGTAAACGCTAAAAAGCCTATAATAAATGGCCCGATAAAAAAGTAACCCCATAAATTATCCCGTAAGCGCACACTCATTTACTCATCCCCTTCCCATTGATTTTGAAAGTTTGATAGCTGATCAATAGGATCAGCTATCAGCTTTATCATTTAATTTCCTAAAATACTTTCCGCTTGTTGCCTAAAGTTCTTAGCCGCATCCTCTGGACTAATTTCTCCATAGTTCATCTGTTCTGATAAGCTATCGAGTAGTTCGATAACCTGTCCAGCTTGAGTAGGGTCTGGCGCGCCCATTGGTGAACTATTTTCTTCCGCCCATTCAATATAATCAAAGACTTGTGCTTGCGCATCTGATACTTCCGATTTCAGAGCTTCTTTTATTTCAGAAGAAACAGGTACACCCCGTTCGCCTAAAATTAATTTATTTGCCTCCACATCATTTATAAAGAAATCGATAAATTGTGCTGCTGCTTCTTTATGTTTCGAGTTTTCCGACATAGACCAGAACATACTAGGCTTTAGGAATAAGCCATCTTTCGCACCTGGCCCAGGCATCGGCGCTATTTCCATTGGACGATCTGCTACTTGTTGTAAGCCGACAAATTGATTGGACCATTGCCAGATCCCTACACCTTCTTGTTTCACGACAGGATCATCTTCAATGCCTGTTAATTGAGCTAGATAGTCAGGTGTTGGTGTTAAGCCATTGTCTACCTGTCCTTTAAGCATCGTAAAGAAATCAACAAATAATTGATCATCGTCATACCCTAATCCCGAACCATCTTCTGCATAAAGACGCTTCCCTTGTGTACGAAGATAATAGTTTAAGAACACATCTGCTTTCATGCCAGTATCAAAGTAAATACCCGCATCTTTAGCTTTAGCCGATATTTCTTGATAATCATCCCATGTCCAATCTTCCGGAATAGCATCCACGCCAATTTCCTTTAGCATCTCTGGATCATAATTAAAACCTAGGGCATTAACGCCTGCGTTAAATCCATAGACACCATCACCAACTTCTCCACCTGAAATAATCGTATCAGCAATATTTGATGTATCAATTTGTTCACCAAAGTATGGTTTTAAGTCAGCTAATTGATTATTTTTCGCATATTGAGAGATATACGAGAGATCCATCTGAATAATATCGGGCAATTCATTGGCTGCTGCCTGTGGAGCGAGCTTCTGCCAGTAATCATCCCAACTTGCATATTCCGCCTCAACTTTTACATTTGGATTTTTCTCTTGGAAAAGTTTAATCACTTCATTTGTATAATCATGTCTTGTCTGGTCACCCCACCAGGCGATTCGTAATGTCACTTCTTCATCTGAATTTTTATCATCATTACCTGATTGATCATTTGAGCCTGCCGGAGTCTTATCATTGCTACCGCATGCCACTAATCCAAAAACGAGCAACATTCCTAAAATGAAAACTAGGCCTTTTTTCAAAGTAAATCTCCTCCCCTTTTCCTGTCCCTTGTAAGCGATTGCAAATATAGTATAGCAAAAAAACTGTTCTTTCTATTATAGAAAAAACAGTTCTAATTGTTTAAAAAGGAGAGAAAAGGGACTTTTTTCTCTTAAGTTAGATTCTCACCGAAAAACTAGGGTTTAAAAATGAAATGTCTAGGTGCTCTGTCGTATTCCTAAAAATTGGTTAGAAACATTCTAATTAGTGCGAGTAAGAACATAGCACCTACTGCAAAGGTAACCCGCCGGCAGTTGATAAAATAAAAAACAAGGTATCAGCATTTATATTTCGTTCATGTGGTATAATAAAGCAAAAAGGAGTGATTAAAATTGGCAATGAGCATCGAAGAAAAAAGAAAGCAAGTAAAAGAATTTGTTGATAAATTAGACCAAGAACAGTTAGAAAAATATTACAAACAAATGTTTTTTGACACTCTTGAAGAGGAGGAATTAACTGACGAAGAGATCAAAGAGATTAATGAAGGTCTTGAGGAGATAAAACGAGGAGAAACATATAGCTTTGAGGAAGTGTTTGGTGATTCGGATGTATAGTATTGAATTTACCAAAAAAGCCAAGAAGTTTTTTAATAAACAAGATTCCGTGACGAAGAAAAGGCTTAAATATAGTCTCCTACAATTGGCTGAAAACCCTAGAGACAACACAAACAAGGATGTGAAGCTACTGAAGGGTGCTTCAGAACCCACTTTTCGACTAAGAGTAGGAAGTATAAGGGTAGTCTATAAACTGGAAGATGATCAATTACTAATAATTGTTATCGACATCGACAATCGAGGGCAGGTTTATAAGAATTTATAAACGGTAACATATAGATATCATAAAAACATGAAAAACAAACGAATAACCTTTCCCTCTTAACCCTTCCTATATTCCGAAGGAGTCAATCCTGTTTGTTTCTTAAATACTTGGCTAAAATACTGGGAATCTGTGAAACCGAGCTTTTCGGCCACTTCAAAAACTTTGACATCCTTTTCCCGATCAATCATCTCAATCGCCCGCTCCACTCTAATCCTCGTAATATAAGTAGAAAAACGCTCCCCCATTTCTTTTTTAAAAAGCTTGCCTAAATAATCCGGGCTCATAAACATTCTTTCATTGGCGATAAAATTAAGAGAAAGATTCTGATTGCCGATTTCTTTTTCAATAATGTGCAGGACCTTTTGAATAATCGCGGAATGTTTACTTTTATTTTGCTGATAGAAATGAAGGCTTATTTCTTTTGCAACCTTTGCAAATAAAGTATGCATACTTTGAATGGTTTCCATTTCTAATAGTTGCGGCATGATAAGCAAATATTCCTTCATTTGTTCTGGATGGCACATCCGAATCATTCCATTAAAAAGCTGAACACAATAGGATTTAGTGGTTTGGATATCTAGACGAAGTTGTACGAGCTGTTGAAAAAATTGTTCCAATTCTTTTCTGGCATCATCCCACCGTCCCGATTTTACCAATAAACAAAACTTTTGCTGATCATATTGCAGATCGTCTTCCTGCACGGTTTGAGTTGAAATATCGTCTTTAGTAATAATGCTCCCTTCGCCTAAATAGAAGCGGTGCTGTAGACACTCTAATGTTTGTTTATAAAGCTTTCTTACCGCAATCATTCTTCCTGCTTCACTAACAGCAATCGTTATATCCTTTTGATAATATTGAAAAAAACGTTCACGAATCTGCTCCATTTGGTCATGCAAATTGTCTGTTTGCGACGAAATGCCAATCACAAGTAAAACATGCTCTCCCACCGTGCAACTAAGAATCATATTTTCAAAGAGATGTTCCGAAATGTTTTTAATGGCAAATAAGTGTTCATAATCAAAAAAATCCTCGATTTGGAAAAGCACAAGTTTAATGAGAGGATCACGCAACTCCATACGAAAAATTCGTTGGTAATACTCCAATTCTTTATTTCCATAGCTTTCACTTGTGACAAATTCTTTTAGAAGTTGTTCCTTTGCATATGGAAGCATTTTTTCTAATTTCTCATTCATTTCTTGAATAAATCGGTCCTGACTCTCTATCTTTTCGATCTCTTCTATACATTCCTTTAAAGCTTGAATAATACTATTCTCGTTACAGGGTTTCAGTAAATAATGCTTCACACCATATTGCATCGCCTGTTTTGCATAATCAAATTCAGCAAAACCGGAAAGCATGATAAAATGGATTTCAGGATACTTTTCATGAACTTTCTCAACTAATTCTACACCATTCATTCCTGGCATTTTGATATCGGTGATGACAATATCTGGAAGCTCTTTTTCGATTATTTGATACGCTTCTACCCCATTTTTTGCCGTTCCTATTAATGTTGTTTGATAGGTTTCCCACTCGATAAAATTGGAAATCCCTTCAAGGATAATCCGCTCATCATCAACAAGTAAAACTTTATACATTACGATCTCACCCTTTATCATATGGCAATAGAATATGTACGGATGTCCCCACATTTGGCTCAGCTTCTATTCGTATTCCATATTCTTCACCAAATAATCGCTTAATCCGCTCATCGATATTTTTTAAGCCGATCCCTTGTCCCCTTGTTTGAACTTTGTAGTTTCTTACTTGGTCTAGGAGTGCTTCATCCATTCCCGGTCCATTATCTGTAACGATTAATTCTATCGTCTTCTCTTCTTTCTTAGAGCCGATCGTAATCAAACAAGGTTCAATCATAGGTTCCAAAGCATAGTGGATGGCATTTTCAATTAAAGGCTGTAAAGTTAGTTTCGGAATTTTATATGGGAATAAGCTTGAATCCACATCTATATGGAAATTTAGTCTTTCTTCAAAACGGTATTTTTGAATAATGACATAATTTTTAACGATGTTTAGCTCCTCTTCAATCGTAACAAGTGGCTCCTTCCAGCTCATGGAATTACGCAATAAGTAACCAAGCGATTCCACCATATTTGAAATTTGCATTTGCCGATTGCTCTTCGCTAACCAGTTAATCGATTCCAATGTATTGTAGAGAAAGTGCGGATTAATTTGTGCCTGCAATGCTTTAAATTCCGTTTCTTTGATCATAATTTGTTTGGAATAATTGGCATGAATTAAATCATCAATTTGTTGCGTCATGTCTAAGAAATTTTTATGTAATTCCCCCACTTCATCTTTGTGAAGCTTCGGCATATATAAAATTTCACTTTTTGCTTTGTTAAAATTCCCCTTTTGAATATATTTCATTCCAGCCGCTAAATTTTCTAATGGATTTGTAATACTTTTAGCGAATTTAATGGCAATGAATAGCACAGAAACAAACATAAGAATAAATAAAATTGGAACACTTGTTTTAATAAAGAGGATATGGCGAAAAATCTGGTCAAAAGGGATGACATTGAAATACGTCCAATTAGAAAAGTTTGATTGCATTTGCACAATAAAATATTTACGCTGATTGATGGTTTGGATACGATATCCTGCGTCATTTTGTTCCATCCATATCTTTTTCCCCATCTCTTCTGATTCAAGTGGATAAATAGGCTCGCCTGCGTGATTCATAATCAGAAAATACCCTTCCATCTTTTGGGAGATTTCCATAAAATGTCGGATTAATTTATCTGTGTCCACACGAATGATCACAGCGCCAAGATGATCAAAACTTAAATCTTGAAATTTTCTAACTTCCTGTGTGGAAACAAGGGTAATATCACTCTCAAGCTGATCTAACCAGATATGACTCCCGGACGCCGTCTTTGACTGGGATGTAATAGCTTCCATGACATCAGTTGGGAGTTTCCTTGGTCTTTTCCCGGCAATATGCGGCTCCCCATGGGCATCCACGATATGGACAGCCTCAATATAACTTTCCGAATTAATTAGATTTAACACTTTATCCGTGATTTTTGAACGAATTAAATGTTTTTCATATTCAGTCTGTTCAGCTCTTAAGTTGATTAGGTGTTGTTGAATCAGTGGATCCGTTGCAATCGTATAGGAAACATTCTCAATGTTTTTCAACTCATTCTCGATATTATCCGCTGACATATTCAAGACTTGGGCAGATTTTACATATAATTGTTCATCGTAGCTATGAAAAGCAAGTTGCAAACCTGCCACTGTTACCATTAATGAAATAATCATAATACAGGAGATTAAAATAATCAGCTTTCTTTTAATGGGCTGATTAAAATAGATTTTTTTCATAAAGCGCTCTCTCTTTGTCATATTCATGAGCTCTCCCCTAAATTCCGCCATAGAGTGCTTTGCTTTGGAGGATTGCACCCCATACAAAGAACCTCCAGAGAAAACAAGTCAGTCGCACAACCAATCAAGTATTTCTAGAGGTCGTATATTTCTACGAAAAAACTATTTGATTGTCCAACCAAGCCCCATGGACCCTTCACCTAGATGAGTGCCAATTACAGGACCAAAATAGCTAATGCTAAATTCAACTTGTGGATATTGTTTAGCTAATTCTTCTTTCCATTCCACAGCTTCATCTAGACGATTCGCATGAATAATCGTTGCTTGCAGGTTTTTTCCTTTTTTGACATCTTCATCTAATAGATCGACAATTCTATTTAATGCCTTTTTACGTGTACGAATTTTTTCAAACGGGACGATCACTTTATCCTGAAAGTGTAGAAGGGGCTTAATATTTAGTAAGCTTCCTATTATCGCTTGAGCACTGGACAATCTTCCACCACGTTGAAGATGAGTGAGATCATCCACCATGAAATAGGCACGCATATGTTTCTTCATTTCATCTAACACCGCAAGAATTTCAGCGGGCTCTTTTCCTTCTTTCGCCATCGTTGCGGCTTTGATCACATAGAATCCTTGGGCCATACAACTGAGTTCAGAATCATAAGCATAAACTTTGGCGTCTTTTATCATATCCCCGGCGGCAACAGCCCCTTGATACGTTCCGCTTATCCCACTGGAAAGATGAACACTGATAATCGCATCAAAATCTTTCGCCAGTTCAGCAAATAAAGTTTCAAATTCCCCAATCGGTGGTTGAGTTGTTGTTGGAAGCTTGTCCCCATTTCTCACTTCGTTATAGAAGTCTTTCGTCGTTATATCGATCTCTTCTCGGTACGATTCCCCCTTAATCACAACACTAAGTGGGATCATATAAATATCAAGTGCTTCACGGACATGCTTCGGTATATATGAAGTACTATCTGTGACAACAGCTGTCTTCATTTCTATCAACCTCATTTTTATAATTACTTTGTTTTCATCATTCTATCGAATAAACCTTCCTTTGAAAAGACTAATTGAAAGGATAACAAAATGATTCCCATTTCGGGCGTGGAGAAACTCATTATTGGGTGGGGAAACCCATTCATAGGGAGTGGAAACCCATTGCGGAGGGAAGAAAACCTATTCTTGGATGGAGAAACCCATTCTTGGACGGGGAAACCCATTCTGCACGGAAGAAGCCCATTCTTTGGTGGAGGAACCCATTCTGCACGGAAGAAGCCCATTCTTGGACGAAGAAACCCATTCCGCACGGAAGAAGCCCATTCTGGGGCAGAGAAACCCATTCCGCACGGAAGAAGCCCATTCTGGGGCGAAGAAACCCATTCCGCACGGAAGAAGCCCATTCTTTGGAGGAGGAACCCATTCTGCACGGAAGAAGCCCATTCTGGGGCAGAGAAACCCATTCCGCACGGAAGAAGCCCATTCTGGGGCGGAGAAACCCATTCTGCACGGAAGAAGCCCATTCCTGGGCGGAGAAACCCATTCCGCAGGGAAGAAGCCCATTCTGGGGCGGAAAAACCCATTCTGCACGAAAGAAGCCCATTCTTGGGCGGAAAAACCCATTCTGCACGAAAGAAGCCCATTCTGGGGCGGAAAAACCCATTCTGCACGAAAGAAGCCCATTCTGGGGCGGAAAAACCCATTCTGCACGGAAGAAGCCCATTCTTGGACGAAGAAACCCATTCCGCACGGAAGAAGCCCATTCCTGGGCAGAGAAACCCATTCCGCACGGAAGAAACCCATTCTTGGGCAGAGAAGCCCATTCTGCACGGAAGAAGCCCATTCTTGGGCGGGGAAACCCATTTCGCACGGAAGAAGCCCCTTTTAATGACAAGGTAAATCAAGCCCCAAAAAAAGAACCTGTTAAATTTATTAACAGATTCCTTTTTCGATTTAACGTACTTCTACCCAGCCGTTTTTAATCGCGGTGACGACGGCTTGGGTGCGGTCGTTTACATTCATTTTTTGTAGAATATTACTTACATGGTTTTTAACCGTTTTTTCACTTATATAAAGAGCTTCCCCTATAGCCCGGTTACTTTTTCCATCTGCAAGTAATTGTAATACTTCACATTCTCTGCTTGTGAGCAAATGAAGTGGGATTTGCACTTCTGGTTGTTGATAGCCATGGCCATCATTTTGTTGATTCGCGAGTCGTCGATATTCATTGACAAGCTTATGGGTAATTTTCGGATGGATATATGAACCTCCATCTGCTACTACTTTTACAGCTTCGATCAATTCGTCCGAATCCATTTCTTTCAGCATATAACCAGATGCTCCTGTTTTTAATGCGTGTGTGACATATGCCTCATCATCATGGATCGACAAAATCATAGCTTTTGTATTAGGATAGGCTTCAAGCAATTGACGTGTAGCTTCAATACCATTTGTATCCTTCATATTAATGTCTAGTAACACGACATCTGGATGGTATTCATCTACTAAGCCAATCACATCAGACCCATCGTCCCCTTCCGCTACAACTGAAAAGGATTTTTCAAATTCTAAGATTCGTTTCACTCCTTCGCGAAACAATTGGTGATCATCAATAATAACAATCTTTGTCGTCATTTTTTCTCCCCCTACATATCTATCGGCAAATTTTCTCAACTTTTTATTCCAATACGGGAACCTTTATATGGATCATCGTCCCTTCATTAGGAGTGGATTCAATTTTTAGTTCCCCATCTAGAATAGCAATTCGCTCCTTCATCCCGATTAGACCGAATGATCCATTTTTATTTACAGCCGGATCAAAGCCTTTTCCATTATCCCTTATAATGACTGATACTTGCTCCTTGCAAACTTCTAATTTGACTTTAATTTCTTTTGCATCTGCATGTTTAAGTGCATTATTAAGGGATTCCTGAATCAATCGAAACAAAGCTACCTCATATTTGGAAGGCAGACGTTTATCTTCTCCCAAATTGACAAATTGAATATGAACAGATGGGTGATACTCACCCATAGTCGAAATATATTTTTTAAGCGTTGGAATTAATCCTAAATCATCCAAAGCCATCGGGCGTAAATCATAAATAATTCGGCGTACTTCATAAAGGGCATCACGAATCATTTTTTTCAAACTGCGAATTTCCTTGAACGCTTCATCAGGGCCTTGTTCAATATGTACTTTTTCTGCCAAATCGGAACGAATTAATACATTCGCTAAAAGCTGGGCAGGTCCGTCATGGATTTCTCGCGATATTCGCTTTCGTTCTTCCTCTTGTGCCTCAATGATTCGCAATCCAAAGTCTTGTTTCATTTTTGCGTCTTCTAAAGCGATCCCGATATCTTTAATATCACTTATAAGATAATTAGAAATAACCGTAATTTGAGACACAAGTAATTCTGAACGATCAATGGTCTCTTGTAAGACTAGTAATCTTCTTTCCAAATCATCCCGTCTCTGTCTAAGCTGCTTTTCTAATTGTTCATTGACAATATATTGTGTATGCAAATTATGAGCAAATTCATATACCTTTCGAACCTGTTCTTCGGAATAAGTCTTGAAGTTTCGGCTAACCTCAGAAAGGCGTTTCCTTGCGAACCTTGATTTTTCTTCAAGTTCATCACTTTCAACAATGACTTGTCCGACTTTTTCCTTGATTTCTCTCAATTCTGTGATGAGGGTATCATGCTCCTTCCGGCATTGTTCGCCAATCCGGAATATCTCACTTTTGCTTTTGTCAACGGTATCTATCATTTGTTTTACAATAAAATCGAGTGCTTTTACATCTAGCTTTCTTAGTGGCATCTTCCCGTTGAAGGATACCCCCCTTTCTAAATTAAATTTATTTTACATGATTACGTAAATTTCAACTATTTTTATGTCGTATTTTGAATAAAATCCATCTTAAAGGCTAAAGAACGGACACCTCCTTTACCCAAAAAGGCCTATGTCAAAGTCCTATAGACCTGTAGGTAAAAACATGGATTCTATCTATTTTCACTTTAAAATGGCTCCCTATCTAATTCATTATTATATCACGTAAATTTGATATGAATATTAAGTTTAGCTTACAATTATTTCAAAAATAGATGGCTGTATTGCTTCTGTCCTAGTTTTTTTCTTCGAACAGAGAGTCGTAATTCTAAAGTCAAGATCCTGTTCAAATGCAATTGGTTACTACCTAGCATAACATGAAACTCGGTAAAAAAGACCGAGTCATCATCATTGGCCATAATTGGAAACACCGATTCCAATAAAAAAAGAGGCCTAGGGCCATAGTGACCTTTTGCCTCTATTTAGGCTAATCTTTCACCGCTCCCGCAGCGATTCCAGAGATAAATTGTCGACTGACAAATAAAAACATCATGATTAAGGGAAGTGTTGCTAAAAGTGTGCCAGCCATCACCATGCCATAATCGGTATCATAAATGCCATTTAATTGGGATAAGGTCACTTGTAACGTGTATTTAACCGGATCATTCAGGACAATAAGTGGCCAGAGATAATCATTCCATACACCAATAAAAGAGAAGATTCCTAGAAAAGCTAGGGCCGGGCGCAAAATCGGTAAGGCAATATTCCAATAGAGTCGGAAATAATTACACCCATCTAATCTACCTGCATCTAGCAGACTATCATGAATCGATTCCTGTGAAAATTGCCTAATCCAAAAGATTCCAAAAGCATTGGCAATTCCAGGCACAATTAGAGCTTTATAAGTACCGACCCAGCCTATTTTGGAAATAAGAATATAGGACGGGATAAAAGATAATTGCGACGGAATCATGAGAGTAACAAGTAAAAGCCCAAATAACCAGTTTTTCCCGGGAAATTGAAATTTTGCAAAGGTAAATCCTGCCAGTGAACAGAAGAACAAGACGCAGAGGGCAGAAACAACGGTGACAAATAATGTATTCAAAAAGGATTGAAAAAAATCAACATTATCAAGGACATTTCCGATGTTAGTGAATAGTTCTGATCCAAACACGAGCCTTGAAGGAAAACGTAAAATATCACTCGTTTGATTCGTTGCCATCACGGTCAGCCAATAAAACGGAAAGATCGAGATGAAAACTCCTACCATCAGTAAAAAATGTAGACCCATTGTCTTCAGCAAATTTTGAGTTTTATTCATTTTGGCACCCCTTTCTCATTGCTACCTGGCTCCTGTTTTTTGGACAACTTTCCAATTAAACAACGAGAATAAAGCGATAATGATAAACAAAGCCCAGGACACAACAGAAGCATAGCCGAATTGATTATCGATAAACCCTTGTTTATACATATATAAAGTGATCGTTAGGCCCGCTCCACCAACACCTCCAGAATTTCCTAGCAAGACTTGTGGCTCTGTAAATAATTGCATAGAACCAATTGTCGTCATTAAGACCGTAAATAAAATAATCGGTCTTAATAATGGAATGGTGATATAGAAAAATTGCTGAAAAATACTAGCGCCATCGATTTTAGCTGCTTCATATAGATCATTAGGAATCGCCTGTAAACCAGCTAAATAAATAATCGCATTATATCCTGTCCATCTCCAAACAACCATAGAAGCAATCACAAGCTTAATTAAGAAACTGGAGTTCAGCCATTCAACAGGTTCAAGACCGATTGTCGTGATCAAATAATTTAGTAGACCATAATGATTCCCAAATATGGATTTAAAAATGATCGTGACGGCCACAATGGAAGTTACATTGGTGACAAAATAGGCGGCACGATAGAAACCTTTCATTTTCACAAAAGAAGCGTTTAATAAAAAAGCGATCACTAATGCTCCAATCAACATAGGGATTGTCGAGATAAACCAAATAATGAATGTATTCCCAACTGCTTGCCAAAAAAGATCATCTGTCATAAGGTATTTAAATTGTTTTAATCCGACAAATTCCATTTCACCAATTCCATCCCATTTTTGAAAAGACAAATACAATGAAAATAAGATGGGAAAAAGGCCGAAGATAAGAAACACAATATAAAAAGGGGAAATAAATAGATAAAGAACTTTTTTCTCATAAATTTCTTTCCATACACTCTTTTTAGGCGCCTGGTCGATACTCCTTTCAAGGCCTTCCATACAAACTCCTCCCTCGTATATTGGCATCGGGACTGGCTGCGAGAATGGACGAGGCCAGAAATTGACTCGCCCTTTTACCCATTCATGTTAGCGCGAAAGTTCCTTTTCTACCTGCTCGAGAACCTCCTTCCATGCCTGGTCAGGATCCTTGCCTTGTTTCGCAACATCGGTTAAGGCATCATCAAAAATAGTATTAACCCGAGAGAAATCCACTCCAAAATATCTTGGTTTTACATTTTTAGCTGATTCCGAAAATACTTGCGTTGTATCCTGATTTCCAAAGAACTCTTCCGTTGAACTCATTTTTTCATCTTCAAAAACACTTGGAGTAGAAGGGAAGAGGTCCATTGTCACATAGGATTGTAATTGATTTTCAGGTTTCATCATCCATTCAATCACCTTATAGGCCTCTTCTGGATGTTTAGAGCTTTTAAGTATGCCAATAAAGGAGCCGCCATTATTTCCATCTCCACCAGGCGCTCGCGCAACTCTCCACTTCCCAGCGGTATCTGGTGCTGCGTCTTTTAAGATGTTTTTCACCCAAACCGCGCCAATGAAGGAAGCTACTTGCCCATTATTCATACTTGCGTTCCATTCCGGACCATCCGCCTCCGTATTCGCACTCAAACCTTTTTCATGAATTGTAATGGCACGATCCCATGCTTCCTTAATCGTTCCTGAGTCCCCGATAAATTGATCATTTTCATCAAAATAACTTTTGTCACTTTGACTAATGGATTGTCCAAATACTCGATTAATCGTATCGAACATTTTTACCCCTGTCGCAGCTTCTAATTTCTCCCCTGCGGCAATATAATCTTCCCATGTAGCGATTTCAGCGGAAACCTCTTCGGGATCGGTCGGTAAACCCGCTTCGGCAAATAGATCTTCCCTGTAAAATAAGGCCGTTGGTCCCGTATCCATAGGTAAGGCAATTAAATTTTTACCATCCGTTGTTAAAGCATAATCCCATTTCCATTCCAAATAGTCATCCTTAATCTCATCTGCCCCATAGTCTAATAGATTGACAAATTTATCGTGGTTCGGTAGAAATTCTGTAACCCAATCATTGATGGCCACAATATCTGGTGCGCCTGTACTTGTCGTTAAAGAGGTTTGTAATTTCGTCTTGTATTCCCCCCCATCAATTTTTTGGGCGTTGATTTTGATATCTGGAAATTCCTCACTTACTTTTTTAATTAGCTCATCATCAATCGAACGATTCCAATACCATAAGTTTAATGTGACTTTCCCATCCTTCTCTCCTTTGCCATCATCACCACTACTACAGCCAACAAGTGTAAAAACAATTATTCCTATCAATAAGATCAATAAAAATGGTCCTCTTTTCATCCTATTCACCTCTTTGAATTTTTAATTCTTCCAGCGGCTGAATCTAGGAGTCGTCCCACAAAAATAACTGAGTAATTCCGACCTTTTTAAATAAAGAAATTTCTTTTTACTATTGTATGGGCCTTCACTTAATATATGTTCACTACTTGTTTCGATATAAAGTAAGATTGCTAGAAAATAGAAAGCCAGCCCGATTAGGATGGACTGGCTTCTTAGAGAATATTTTCTTTTAGAGGATGTTCAAAAAGTCCGGTAAAAATGACACTGCGAATTTCTTCGTTGGCTTGCTTCTGTACTCCTTGGAAAAGAAAACCACTTTTCCGGCGTGCGATGCGGATTCGGGGAAGCTTTCCTTGTGCTCATGTATCAGCCTCGAACTTTCGACGCACAGGATGTGCTAGTGTCGGCGTTGCTGACAGGACGTCAGCGTAGTCGCCGACGGGTCCTTTTTATCCTCCTTTTTGAACACGCATTTTAAAATTATTTCGTCGCGGCTGGGCGCTCTTTCGCTTTATCCGCTTCTCCGGCATTTTTATTGGCGGCTTCGCGATCCTGCGCCATTTCCTCTACGGATTTTACTTTTAGCCGGGCTGCCCCTTGGTAATCAGGATTGGTTGGCAACAATTCCTCTGTTGCTAGCCGTTTCTTGGCTTCTGCAATCGCATCTTGATATTGGGGTAACCATTTTTCTTGAGCAACAAGCATTTCATCCACCATTTGCCAAATTTCCTTTGGATTACAAACCGCTCCCGTCAGCGGGTCCATCATCATCGCTTGCCGAAGCAAGAAATCATCTCCATGAACCGCTGCTTCTACGGCCAATCTTTGCACTGAGATACTTACATTACAAACGGCTGCACATCCCAATGGCAGATCGCCCACTTGTGGCATATTGATCCCATTTCGATCGACATATCCCGGTGCTTCAATGATCGCATCATCTGGTAAATTGGCAATCACCCCGTGATTCACAACATTGAAATGACCTCGATATACTCGCCCTGTCTCAAGTCCTTCAATAATATAAGAGCCATGCTCTTCACTGCGATTTTCCTGCGTATATTCAAACGGCTTTTCTTTTAACCAATTCGGGAAGTCTGTTTCAAACCAATTTCTTCCTTCTGTACAGACACGTAAGTAACCACCAGTTTCCCCATTAATCCAGGAACCCAAATCAATCCAATCTTGAATCTCATCTGGGCGTTTGCGGTACCATGGGACATACTCACTTAAATGTCCATTTGATTCCGTACTGTAATAACCAAACCTCCGTAACATATCAATGCGGACTTTTTCCGTTTTGCTAAACTCAGGATGTTGTTCAAAAGCTTCCAATAATTTTCCTGTTAAATCTTCACCTTTATGTTTGATGCTAATATACCAAGTTTGGTGGTTAATCCCTGCACAAATAATATCTACTTCTTTTTTCGGTAACCCAAAAGCTTCGGCAATCTGCCAATGCCCGCCTTGGACACCATGACAGAGTCCAATCGTGCGAACCCCACCATATTGATTACAAGCCCAAGTCATCATCGCCATCGGATTGGCGTAGTTAAGCAATAAACAGTCCGGGGCAGCGGTTTCACGAATATCCTTACAAATAGCGAGCATCTCAGCAATGCCACGCTGCCCATACATAATCCCACCTGCACATAATGTATCCCCAACACATTGATCGATTCCGTATTTTAATGGAATATCAATATCCGTCTGAAAGGCTTCAAGTCCACCAATTCTTACAACAGAGAAAATATATTTCGCATCCTTAAATGCCTCGCGTCGATCAGTCGTTGGCTTGATTTTAATGTTCAAACCATTTTCATCGATATCCCGCTGACAAAGCTGTGTCACCATCTCAAGATTCCGCTCATTGATATCCGTAAAAGCTACTTCAATATCATGAAATTCCGGAACTGTTAGTAAATCGCGTAATAGTCCTCTTGTAAAGCCAATACTACCTGCTCCGATAAAAGCTACTTTAAATGACATTAAACCACTCCCTTAAAATATGTGCTATTGGAAGTTTAACAAGCTTTATGTTTGAAAGATTGTATCTTCGTCACTTTTTCAAATTGTCAATGTTTAAAATTCTAACTTTTAATGAAAGAGTCTATTCCTCAAATTAGGTCCATTTAATAAAAACGTTCCGCAAACTATTGAATATATCATCACGCGACACAAAAATAAGCCAGATTCTCCTTATCTATCGGAAGAATATTTAACCGTAAATTTCACAATATACCGAGCGATTACGAATGATCATCAACCTATGCTGCTATCATTTTACCGCAAGCTGATCGAGTACACTTTTGAGTCGTTGTTGTTCGTCCTCGAACTGTGCATGCTGACGCCACTCCTGCTCAATGCTTCCATCTTTTATATAAATAATACGATCCGCACGCGCTGCTACAGTCGGTTCATGCGTAACGAACAAAATTGTTTGCCCATAATCTTCCTGCATCTGCTCGAAAAGCTGTAATACTTCATCTGTCGTATTCGAATCCAGGTTACCTGTGGGTTCATCCGCAATGAGTAGTGCGGGCCGATGGATCAAAGCTCGGGCTATCGCAATTCTTTGCTGTTGTCCACCCGAAAGTTGGCTGGGAAAATGCTTCCGTCGCTCATATAGGCCTACAAACTCTAGTAATTGTTTGGTTCGTTGCACAATTTCTTTCTTCTTCACTCCAGCTAGTACAAGTGGCAGGGCAACATTATCCTCTGCCGTAATCCCATGTAACAAATTAAAGGATTGAAAAATAAATCCCATTTTTTCTCTCCGAAATCGGGTAGAGTGTGGTTCGTTGAAAAGTAAATGGTTGACATTTTTACCTTCAAAATAGATCGTCCCATCGGAAGAGCGCTCCATTCCTCCCAATATATGCATCAGTGTCGATTTACCAGATCCGCTTGGACCCATAATGGCGACAAATTCTCCTTGTTGAACTTGAAAATCGACGGAACGCAACGCCACAACATGATTCTTCCCAAGCTCAAACGTTTTGGAGAGATTGCTAATTTTTAAGAATGATTCTGTCAATATAAAAACCCCCCTGCATAATACGCTTCCTGATATAACAAATGGCTGATCAAAACTGATACCTAAATTGTCGACAAGCTACACTCAAATGTAAGATGATCATATTATCCAGAAGCTTTAAATACATCCATAACTTTCATTCGTGCTATTTTCCCCGCCATCGGAATAGTTGATAACATCGACAATACAAACAATATGAAGTAAAGCACACCTATTTTTCCAAAGGGTATAGTCTCAAATATAAAGCTAAACCCACTTGAACTGATGCGAATAGATAAAAGGAGTATAGCTGCCGTTATTGTACCGATTAATAAAGATAAAACAGACAGCAAAATCCCTTGCCAGGCGACTAACTTCATCATCTGAAAGGGTGTTAAATAAATGGAACGCAAGACGGCATATTCGCGTCTCCTTGAATGAATCCCTGCATTAAGTGCATTCAGTACACCACCAATACCAACTACAGTTACAATGATCGTAATTCCTTGTATCATGGACAGGGCCTGTTCGTATTGCGTGTCAAATGCACTCATCGCCTCCGCCCTATATTCCCATCTCATCTCCGGATATTCTCGTTGTAAAAGGTTCAGTTTTTGCATCATTTGTTCGGCATAACCATCCTGAATATCGACCAAAATATCTGTTAAGCCACCAGGCTGAATGTCAGGATGGTTTTTATCAATTAAGAAGAAGCCCGATTGGAAATGAAACTGGTCGATTTTGTCGGTAATATCAACAACGGTGACTGAAGTGGACTGATCGTCTACAACTAATTGTAATGAATCTCCTATTTCAACGCCCAGTTCATTTGCTCCAACTGGTTGCAAAACGACTGCATCCTCTAATAGGCCATCTGGCAATGAAACCAAATCCCATTCAGCAAACGCTGCCAAATCTGTCACACCATAATTAATAAAACTTGTTAAATGAGCTCGAGGATCGTGATCATCGAACTTAGCGGGAATAGAGTTCGGTAATGGCAGAACTCGCTCCACCCATTCAATTTCTTCCATTTCATGCTTTAAATACCATGGCATCTCAGGGTGAAGTGAAAATTCTTGATGTGCACTTATAATAAAATCTGCTTTAAATTGATCTTCAAGATATTCAGGAGTTTCGCGACCCATACCTTGAAATAATGTGGCTACAGGAATGTATACTGTAAGAACCAGTGCCATTAATATCACCGAAAATAGTTGCGATCTTTCTACCATCAACCTTTGTGTTGATAATCGTAGTAAACGAGTTACCATCCATCCGGGTAACAAAGTGATCAAACGCAATAAGGAAACCCCTAGCCAAACAGTCCTGCTTAACAAGGCGATGATGAATAATAGTCCACCAAACATACATAACATCACTCTAATATTCCCATAGATAACATTAGTTTCGTCCTGAAAGAACAAGCTGGCCAACCAGCATAATAATCCGGTAACAGCAAAAATGATCCACCATACACTCTTACCATTGCGTGCAGCCACACTATCCAATGATTCACGAAAACTCTGCACAGGTTCAGTATGACGAACCTTCCACACAATCCCAAGGGATGCCAATAATACAGCAAACCAGGATAAAATAGAAATGATCACCATACCTAAGCTCCCACCTGTTTCGTCTTCAACGATGAGTTGCAAATCGAATAAAACGGAAATCCATGCAATTCCACGGTCACTACATGACCAAGCTAAAACAAGTCCTAATAATGATCCAATCGCCCCAATAAAAGCCCACTCATAGATAACCATTTTCATCAGTTGTTCAGGACTCCCACCTACTGCGCGAATAACCGCCAGCTCCTTTAAACGTTCTCGGTATGTTGTTTGCATCATACCGTAAACCAATATCATACTGGCGATAAAAGCAATGATACTCAAGATGTACCCAAACACACGTAAAAAAAGGTAATGATCCGCTTTTTCTTCCAGTCCTTGCAATGCATCAACACGAACTTCGCCTGGCAACTGACTTTTCAAATCACTACCGATTATAGCCACATTAGCTCCAGGTTCAAGCTCAACTAGCACAGGATTGATTGTTTCAGTTAGCCCCAATACTTCTTGCAACGATGATAAATGAAAGAATATCCAATCTTCATCAGATCTCCCTTTAATATTCGTTGGCTGCACGACTTCAGCCACTCTCCAAGTAATACTGCTCCCATTGAGCAAGTCAATTGTGATGGAATCTGATCCCGACACATCCCAGCGATCAGCTAAGCTTTCCGATAATGCCACTTCATAGTCCGACAAATCTTGCTCAAATTTGTAATATTCCTTTGTAACCTTGGCATAGATAATTGCCACAGTTTACTAACCACTGTATTCTATCTTCCTTTCTACAAAGGAATTCTGATACCAATGAGCCTGCGAAGTAAACATGTTATAATCTCCTCCTTTTACATCCATTAATTGCTTATAAGTCCCTTTTTCAATTAACACTCCCAAGTTTCTGTGTTTAAAAGTCTAACCTTCATTCCATTTTACAATCGTCCGAACAGAGGAACGGCGATAATCAACAGGGGTTTGCCCCGTATACTTTTTAAACACCTGGCTAAAATATTGGCTGCTGTTAATTCCGACATATTGGGAGATTTCGATAATGGGAATCTCTGTATCGGAGAGTAGCATTTTCGCTTTTTCCATTCGGAAAGAGTTCACATATTCCATGAGAGAGCTTTGCATCAACCTTTTAAATATTCTATGTAAGTAACCAGGGTGAAGATTCACGGCATCGGCTATATCTTTCACTTGTATGTTTTGGTCATAATGTTGATGAATAAATTCCAAGGCTTGATTCATATAAATATTGGCTTGCTGATCCACTTCCTTACTTTTTGTGACCATTCTTGCAATCTGAATCAATAACTGAGATAAAAGTAGATGAACCATCATGTCTTGTTTTTTATCACTTTCCAGTACAATGTTTTTAAGAGTATGATAGATTTGATCGGAATCTTTTAGAACAAAATAGGCTTCATGCAAGCTTAAAAATTGAGCTAATGTCCTGTTTTCTTTTACAAGATCTTGGATGCTGGGGACCCGATCCATTTTCTCCATAAATGTAAACTCAATATTTAACATTCTACATGGGGCGCCTGATCCAACGATTAAACGATGTGGCACATGCGCATCTAGAAAAATGAAGTCACCTTTTTTTAATGAGACACTCTCTGTTTCAAGCCCCACTGTGCATGCTCCATCTATTACATACATGATTTCCACTTCTTTATGAGTATGAAAATCCATTTCATATTCGTCCCACTCTTTAAAATAATAAGCATTGATTGTTGGAACAAAATCTTTTTTACTCAATTTAGGATCAAATAGACTTGTCATCTCAAGCATAGCCCCCTGTCTTAGGATTTCATTCATATCTATGTTATATTGAATGTATATGGACAACTTCAAAACCATCCTATTACTTTGAATTCAAACTTTTCATATATTCACTTTATCATAAACTTGGAGGTTAGAATGAAAACAATTCCATCCTATTTTACAGTCAAGCAGCACGGCGAACATGAAATCGTCATTCAAAAATCAAGATTTATTGCCCACCTTGCCCGAGCAGAAACGGAAGAAGAGGCACAAAATTTTATTCAAGAAATCAAAAAGCAACATTGGAACGCAACCCATAATTGTTCCGCCTATCTGATAGGGGAACAAGACCAAATTCAAAAAGCCAATGATGACGGAGAACCAAGTGGGACAGCAGGCGTTCCTATGTTAGAAGTATTAAAAAAGCGGGAAGTAAAAGATACCGTCGTGGTCATAACGAGATATTTCGGTGGGATCAAACTCGGTGCAGGTGGTCTTATCCGTGCCTATGGGGGCGCCACTTCCGAAGGATTAAACGCTGTCGGCGTTGTGGAAAGAAAACGAACAACGATTATGCATATCAAGGCGGATTACACGTGGCTCGGAAAGCTTGAAAATGAATTACGAGGCTCCATCTATCCGCTAAAAGAAATTCACTACGCCGACGCCGTCATCTTGGACGTCTATGTGCAAGATGCAGACATCCCGGTATTTACCGACTGGATCACCGACATGACCAATGCCCAAGTCGACATTTCAGAAGGGGAAAAAATATATTTAGAAACAGATATCCCCCCACGTTAAAAAAGAACCTCATTACGAAATGGGGTTCTTTGCTATTTGCAGGACTTCCCCTTCTCGGGAATGGGGTTCTTTGCTTATTTATGGGGTTCTTGGCACAAGAATGGGTTTCTCTGCATAAGTATGGGTTTCTTCTCTCAAGTATGGGCCCCTTCTCCCAAGTATGGGGTTCCTCCCATAAATATGGGTTTCTTCCCCTGGTTATGGGGTTCTCAGCACAAATATGGGTTTCTCTTCTCAGGTATGGGGTTCTTGGCACAAGAATGGGTTTCTCAAGATATAAATGGGGTTTTTACTTCAAATATGGGTTCTTCTACCAAGATATGGGGTTCTTCTTAAATTATAGGGTTCTCCATTTCGGAATGGGTTTCTCCACCAAAATATGGGCTTCTTAGACCAAGTATGAGGTTCTTGGCACAAGTATGGGTTTCTCAATCCTAGTATGGGTTTCTCATCCCAAATATGGGTTTCTCCATTCAAGAGCGCCCCCCTCCAATTAATTTTGGAATTTCTATCAAAAAAGGATAGAACCTCAAGTCCTATCCTTTTTCTAAAAATGAAATGATTTATTTTTCTAGTGCACGCTTAGCGAGCATAAGCGCACCTGTAATGCCGGCATCGTCGCCAAGTCCAGGTGGGACAATATATTGATCGATATTTTCCAAGATTTGCGGAACTGCTACATATCCGTTTAGTAATTCTTGAACCTTTTTCTGAATAAGTGGGAATAGTTGCTTTTGCTTCATAACGCCGCCACCCATGATAATTTTTTTCGGTGAGACGGTCAGGATGAACTGCATCAAGGCTTGGGCTAAATAATAAGATTCCAGTTCCCAAACTTCCTGCTTGTCTTGAAGTTCCACACCCTTTTTGCCCCAGCGCTTTTCAATGGCTGGTCCTGCTGCCATCCCTTCTAAGCAATCACCATGATATGGACAGAAGCCTTCATAAGCATCATCTGCATGTCTTCTCACTAAAATATGTCCCATTTCTGGATGGGAAAGTCCTTGTAATAGCTCACCTTGGACAACCGCACCAGCGCCAATGCCTGTGCCGACCGTTATGTATAAGCAGCTATCCACATCTTGCGCAGCTCCTAACATCACTTCACCTAGGGCAGCCGCATTCACATCCGTGTTAAATTCCATTGGCACTTGTAAAGCGTCCTTTAGTGTTTGTAGAAAGGGATAATCCTTCCATCCTGGTTTCGGGGTTGAAGTGATATTCCCGTATGTCACACTATTTTTGTCAATATCGACTGGTCCAAAGGAACCAACACCCAACGCTTCAATTTTATGGTTTTTAAAAAATTCAATGACATGAGGAATGGTGTTTTCCGGAGTCAATGTATCGAGTTGAATCCGTTCAACCAGTGTACCATCCTCATTCCCCACTGCACAAACAAATTTTGTACCCCCTGCTTCAATAGCTCCAAGCATATCTAACACTCCGTCTCCAAAAGAATATTTACAAGATCATGCCTATTTTATCATAAAAATTGATTTAAGTATCGCAATCTATGAGTCACTTTGTCATCTGCACCCTAATTCAATTCGTTTACAGAATCCCGCATACGAGAGTATTTTTCGTCTATACGAGAGTAATCTCAGCCTATACAGGAGTATTTTCATTTATACGAGAGTATTTCCTACCTATGCGAGAGTATCTTCCAACTATAGATGAATCATCTCCCCCATCCATTAGAATGTCCCCGCCATTTTTTGAAAATGATAGAGAGCACCAATTAAACCCGCTCTATTCTTTTGCTTACATTCTTGTATTTCCATTTTCGCGGCGATCGCGGTTGGCACTTTTGCAATTTGTCTTTTTACATAAGGAATTAATTCAGGCCGACTACTAATCCCTCCACCAATCACGATTTTTTCGGGGGCAAAAATATGCATCAAATTAATGATCCCAATGGAAAGCCGATCATAAAAGGAATGAATAATCTTCATTACCTCTGCGTTCTGTTGATCATATAATTCGAACCATTCTTCCCCGGTTTTTTCCTCGCCAAAATGTTTATTTAACCGGTCCACCATATTCCAAGTGGAAGAATAGCGGCTGAAATTACGCTGCTCTAATAACTCGGGGATATCCGCATGTGTATCCAGCATCATAAGTCCGAATTCTCCTGCCATCCCTTCTACACCATGAACAATTTCATTGCGGCTAAAAATCGCTCCACCAATTCCAGTGCCAATTGTCACACAGAGAAAGTTCTCACAGTCTTGCGCATTTCCTTTCCATTTCTCCGCTAAGGCAGCACAATTCGCATCATTCTCTACCTCTACTGGCACACCGAGATCAGCTAACTCCGCTTTTATCTTCACGCCGATTATATCCATTACAGAACCGGCATATGATACATAGCCGTTCTCCACATCGACAGCTCCCGGAATACTCAAAGCTACCCCGGCAATAGCGGGATAAAGTTCTTGCTGCTCATGGAAAACCTCTCGTATCACCCTAAAAATCGCCCCATCTCCAGACGCAGGAGTGGGCACTCTTTCCTCCGATAACATTTCAGCTTCTTCATTCATCACTGCGATCTTAATAAACGTTCCGCCAATATCCAACACTAAAAATTTCTTCATTTCACCACACCTCTAGCACGCTTTGACCACATCTCAGTCCTCAAATCCACCTTGCTCAGCTACGGAGCGATACCATTCACCGCTCTTTTTAATCGTGCGTTTGAAGTTGTTTTCAAGGTCGAGGGAGACGAGTCCATAACGATTTTTATAAGCATTCAGCCAAGACCAGTTATCTATAAATGTCCAGACATGATAGCCTTTGACATTGGTTCCTTCTTCAAGCGCTTTATGCACCCATTTCAAATGATTTTTGTAAAAATCAATCCGATAATCATCTTGAATTTGGCCATTTTCATCGACAAACCGGCCTTCGTCCTCAACACCCATGCCGTTTTCTGAAATAAAGCAGGGGATATTGCCATAATTTTCACGAACATTGACCAAAATATCATAAATGCCTTTTTCGTAAATTTCCCAGCCGCGATATTTATTGATTTTCCGGCCATGCATTTCATTGAAATAATCAAAAAACCGTTCAGGCATAAATGGCGCTTTTAGATTAGGCATATTTTCCTTCGCTTTAATGCGACGCGGTTGGTAATAATTGATTCCCAAAAGATCAACCGTGTTATTGGCGATCAGCTCTAAATCACCTTCCAACACTTCGGGCATAAACCCTTCCTCACGCAAAAGTTCCACAAAATCGGCAGGAAATTCCCCTTTTACAAATGGATCAAGGAAAGAACGATTGAAGAACAGATCTGCAATATGAGCAGCTTTTAGATCTTCAGGATGCTGACTGCGCGGATAAGATGGTGTGAGGTTCAGAATGACACCAATTTCTCCTTTATGTCCGCCTGCTCGGAAAGCTTGGACCGCTTTTGCCCCCGCTAAAATCGAATGAAAACCTGCCTGCACGCCTTTTTTGAAATCAAGTTCACCGGGGTAATGGAAACCGTATAAATACTGGCCTTCAATCGTTACAACCGGTTCATTATGTGTGAACCATTTAGTGACAAGATCACCAAATTGTTCAAAGCAAATCTGCGCATAACGAACATAAGCCTCTACGACCTCACGGCTTGTCCAGCCACCTTTATCTTGCATCGCCATCGGCATATCAAAATGATATAAGTTAACGAACGGCTCAATCCCATTCTCACGCATCGTTTGGAAGACATCACGATAAAATGTGACCGCCTCTTGATTCACTTCCCCATCGCCTGTTGGAATCAAGCGAGACCAGGAAATCGATGGTCGAAAACTGTTATGGCCTGTTTCTTTTAACAATTGAATATCTTCTTTATATTGATGATAGAAATCTGATGTATTTTCCGGTCCTACGCCATTGAAAAAGCGATTCGGTTCCTCTTGATACCAGCGGTCCCAAATGTTTTCCCCTTTTCCTCCTTCATGCGCACCACCTTCCATCTGTGTTGCAGAGGAAGCAGACCCCCACCAAAAGTCTTTTGGAAATTGATAAAATTGTTTTGTCATTGTACTCCATCCTTTCTCAAGTGGCTAGCCCAAAATCAAGATTCAGTGCGACTAGTCCCTATCGATTAAATATTTCTCCATTCCGTTGGCGTTGCGCCTACATGTTTTTTAAATTGCTTATAAAAATAAGCCGTATCGGAATAACCAACTTTTTTGCCAATTTCGCCAGCGCGTAGATGGGTCGTTTTTAATAATTCCTTCGCCTTTTCTAAACGAAAATGGTTAATGTATTCCGAAAAAACGACCCCAATTTCTTTTTGGAATAATTGCCCAAGGTAAATCGGATTAATATGAAAACGTTGGCTCAATGTTTTCAATGATAATTCTTCATTATAATGAGCATGCATATAATCTAAAACATTTTGTACGATTGGACTTCTTGAATCTTGCTGATGATCAATCGCGGATACCAATTCCTGACAATAATCCGTTAAAATATGTTTGATCTGTTGTAAATCTGTCGCATATACTAACTTTTCAATAGCTGCTGTATGATTGTAATGTTTCACATCTTGAATGGAATGATAAATATACACGATTAAATCAATCGTATATTTTCTTGCCACAGCTGGGGCGAGAAATTTTGTATCTTTCGTTAAAGTTTGGAAAAATAGTTCGATCCCATCTTCTACTTCTTCACCAGAGTCAAGGATTCTTTTTACTAAGTCTGCTTTATAAGTTTGTTGATTTTTTAATAATGTTTGCCGATCCACATGTACCTGGCTGGAAATCACCGTATTCGGCTCTAAACAAATTTGATAAAGAGAATATTCGCGTGCCTGGAAATAACTTTCGCCGATCTGTTCCATCGAAGCGACGGGGTCTCCCATTGACAAATAAAAAGTACCAATTTCGGGACAGTTTGTGCGTAAATATTCAGCTAACTGTTGATTTATTTGATAAAGCTCTGCCGGATCGGTCCCGTCCAAAATAATGAGTAATTCTTGATCAGGACTTAATAAACAGTGAGCGGAAAAGTGACTTTCAATATTCTTTCGCAGCTCTACATTTAATTCCTGATTACCTACATTGGAGAATTCTAAAGTTGACACATTATAAAATGGACGTAAGCTACTCATTCCATATAAAGACAATCGTTGTTCCCATTCATTCTTATTGATTTCACCATTTAATAAACGCCATAATGTATTATCTTTTAATGTATGAAAGGCGGTTTCTTCTACCTCCTCCCGAATAGCTGATAACTTCTCACTCACCGTCTGAACGGTTTTCAGCAATTCATCTTCATCTACGGGTTTCACCAAGTAGTTTTCAATGCCTAGTATCATGCCTTGTTTGACATACTCAAATTCTTCATAGCCTGATAAGACAATACATTTAATTTGCGGCCGAATTTTCTTCGCTTCCTCAAAGAGCCGCAAACCCGTTCGTTTCGGCATGATAATATCGGTTACCAAAAGATCGATCGGATTTTCTTGAATATAGTCGAGAGCATCTTCTCCATCCTCCGAAATATGCATAATCTCGAATCCATAATCTTCCCAATCAATAAGTGCTTCTAATCCCTTGGTAATTAAAGGTTCATCATCTGCTAACAAGACTTTATACATTTTCATCCGCTCCCATCGGAATGATAAGAGTGACCCTTGTCCCCTGATTTTCTTTACTTTCAATCGTAAGGCCATACTCTTTACCATGCTTCAATTTTAAACGCTGGTGAACATTTTTCATACCAATAGAATGCATGTTTTCACCTTCTTCATCGTTAATATGTTCAAGAATTGTATTCAGCCTTTCTTCTGGGATGCCTTTTCCGTTGTCCTTCACGATTATTTTAATAGAATCTAATTCTTGCTTTGCGATCATTTCCAGCTGATTATCTTTTTTATCCTTTTGAAAACCATGGACAATATAGTTTTCCACTATTGGTTGTAACACTAACCGCTGAATTGGTGTTTGCTCAATTTCGCGTGGTATATCCACATGGAATGTCAGTTTATCCGGGTGCTGAAGTTGGACCAGTTGTAAGTATTGCTGGACATTTTCAATTTCTGTTTGTAAGGGCACCATTTCTTTCGATTCTAATGAATAACGCAATAACCGCGAAAGATGGTAGATCATTTTACTAGATGTTTTGGCACCATCTACAACAGCCGTCATGCGAATCACTTCAAGCGTATTAAATAGAAAATGCGGATTAATCTGCGATTGCAATGCTTTTAATTCAGCTTGTTGTTGCTTTATATTTAAAACATAGACTCGTTCGATATATTTATCCAGCTCATCCAACATCAGATTAAAACTAGATGCAATGGTCGCCAATTCATCCTCTTTTTTGGATTCCGGAATGCGAATGGCTAAATTGCCCTTTTGTACTTCTTGAATCGAAGCATCGATTCTTCTAATTCGTGCTGAGTAATTTCGCATAAACGAGTAAGTAAGCGTAAGCGCAATGATGAGAACCGCGATAATTAATATCCACATTGTCCCTCGGACCACGGTCAATTTATTTAATTCTTTTTGGGGAATGACCGTGTAGGCACTATAATCCCCAATATCTGTAATGGAATTAATGAAATAAGTTTGTCCTTCCTGTTTCATTTGATCCACGTTATTTTCACTTGGCAAGTTTCGGACAAGCTGCTTTGGAATTTCTTGATTATTGCTATAGACAACTTGCCCACTTCTCCCTAATAGGAAAAAGGAGGATTTCACCGTAGGATTTTCTCGCTGAACTATTTTTTCCAACCCTTCTGTTGAATAAAAGATCGTTAGTTCCCCCATTTTTTTTAAGGTGGTTGGATTATTAATTTGGATTGTTTTCGTAAAGGTTTTATCCAGCTTTTCAACAGATAGAATCCCTGTATCTTGGAAACGTAATTCATCATTCGCTGATAGTCGCGCAATACTTTGCTTCCAGCGACCATGATTATAGATAAATAAATAGTGAATCTCAGGATATTCAGATGATTGAAGCGCAACGGCGTTTACATCGGGATCTTGGCTGAAAAACCCGTAAAAATAAGTATCCATATTGCTCGGGATAAACGTATTTTGCCTCATAAATTTATCTAATCGATGTTGAAGATAGTCCGCATATTCTTTATGAAGGGCATCAGAAAGATCATCGATTACATCCTCTTTTTCATACAGATTGCGAATGAACCCATTCCAATCTGATTCCTTATTTAGAAAATAATCCTCGACTCTTTCCAATGTTCTAATATTCAAATCCATTTCTCTTTGAACAATCACGTCTGAATAATAATTCGTGATAAGAACAATCAGAAAAATGACTGTGATAATAATCGTTAGAGATGAAGTTAAAAGCAAACGGTTAAATATTTTATTTTTCAAACGTTTCGTTGCCATTTATTCAGGTCTCCTATTTTTCGATTTGAGATTCGCATATAAAATAAAACTAAAAAAGATATGTAATAAAAGCAAGAATACTGTCTTATCTCAAAACGAACAAAACCCCATTGCATTGTTAAATGCTAAAAATCAAGCTGGATGAAGAAATCCAGCTTGATCTTGATCATCCAGCTCCAGCGCCTAGCGACTAGCAAACTTTCGGTGCCTTCCTACGATAAGTCAACATCGATTCGTCCTCTGGGCTCATCGTGTTTCCTTTATCTCGTCAGGCCCCTAAAAAGTTTGTACGTCGCTAAACAGGCGCTTGCGCTTTTGTTCGTTATTTTTGCTCAGCTTTCCATTCATCAAATTGCTTTTGAATTTCGGCCAATACTTTATCGATGCCTGCATCTTTCAATTTCTTATTGAATTTAGGCAAATTCACTTCAGGATCAACAGAACCTGTAGCAAGAGCTGGATAGAACTCTTTTGATACGTTTGAAATCGAAGCAATCTCTGTTCTTACTGGGTCACTATTGAAGTGGAATCCAAGCGTTGGTGCTGGTTTTGCGGATTCATTAAATTCCTCGAATTTCTCCCACTTATCATCAGGATCTTCTTCATATAGATCGAGAATAAAATGATTTCCTAACGTATACGTTGGCATATTATAGTTTTCAATCCGAGCTGGAAGGTCTTTAATTTTTCCATCGTCATTTTTCTCGTAATGTTCCCCTTCAATCCCTTTGTCGATTAAGTTACGAAGATATGGATCCGTATTTAATAGGTTTAGGAACTCCATTGCTTTTTCAGGATTTTGCGAAGTAGCTGAAATCGCCTGGATGGATCCTGTTACAGATGTATTAAAAGTTGTTGGTTCTTCAGCTGGAACGGAAACAATATCATATTTAGCAGAACGAGTCCAAAGTAAGTCGGCATATGGTTGAGAATCTTCCATACGGACAAACCAGTTTTCAACATCTAAAGGCCATGTATCTTTACTTGTTGCTGCATCGGATTTTAGGTAACCTGCTTTGAAGTATTTGTGCATTGTCTTAAAGGTATCCATAGCAATATCCGATTCAAACGGGTTCACAGCATGGTCGCGATCTCCTTCAAGTGGGAAAGCAAATGGCATATCTTGTTCAAAGATATAGTCAAATGGAAGATACGCTTTAAATGTAGCCATTGGTGTAACACCTGGCTCATTTTCCTTGATCTCTTTCAACATTGGTTCAAGATCCTCTAATGTTTTTACTTTAGAAATGTCAAAGTTATATTTGTCTACTAAGCGTTTATTAAATGCATATACCGTTTGTCTTGCAGCTTCCTTGTTAGCTGGGATACCATATAGTTCCCCATCTACCCTTGCTCCTTCTAAAAGAGCTGGATTGATGATTTCTTTTAATTCTTTCCCATGTTCATCTAATAAATCATCTAAAGGAAGGAAGGCACCTTTTTGGGCGTCTTGAACGTACTGTCCACCGTTTGTGAAACCAATATCAAATGGCTCACCAGAAGAGATGATGACCTGCATTTTTTGCTCATAATCTCCCCAATCAATTTGCGTCAAATTAACAGTCGCATTGATTTTTTCCTTCGTATATTTGTTTACCTCTTCAAATACTTTGTCTTTATCTTTTTGAGGTGTCCCTATACTGTACCATTTAATTTCATAAGGTTGGTCCCCTTTGGAACCTTTACCTGAACTTTCTTTGTCGCTACTTCCACATCCAGCTAGGACAGTACCAAGACTAAGAAGTAAAACGAGCAAAAGTACTAGTTGCTTCTTCATGCTGAAAACTCCTCTTTTCTTTTTCATTATTCTTTCACTCCACCAATCGTCAATCCACTAACAAAATATTTTTGGAAGAACGGATAGGAAACTGCGATTGGTAATGTAGCGATAACCACCATCGCCATTTTTGCGGCATCGGCAGGGATTGTATCAAACAAGCCTTGCTGTGCATTACTAATATCCATGTTCTGCCTCATAAATTCAATATTGGCTTCAATTTTCATCAATAGAGATTGTAGAGGGACTAAATTCGGCTGGTCTATATAGAGCAAGGCATTAAACCAGTCATTCCAATACCCTAGTGTACTAAATAATGCAATCGTTGCAATTCCCGGTAAAGATAATGGGAATACAATTTGGAAAAACGATCTCGTTTCACTTGCACCGTCAATTCTAGCTGATTCCAAAATTGCTTCTGGAACTGACCTTATGAAGAAGGTTCTCATAATGATAATGTAGAAAGCATTCATCGCAAGCGGTAAAATCAAAGCCCAAATCGTATTTTTAATGTGTAAAAATTGGGTTGCTACAATATAGGTAGGAACCATACCACCACTGAACAACATAGTAAAGAAGGCAAAGAAAGTAAAGAACTTTCTATATTTAAATTGTGGTCTGGATATCGCATAAGAATAGAATGTAATCATCATCACACTAATAACCGTTCCCACAATCGTTACCACTATCGTAATCCAATAGGATTGAAGGAGTTGATCTTTCGTCTGCCATAAAAATCGATAAGCATCCAAACTCCAAGTTTCTGGTATTAACTGAAAACCGTTTCTGACAATACTTTCTTCACTTGTAAAGGAAATGACGATAACATAAAGAAAAGGAAATACACAAGCGATTGCGAACAGCCCTAAAATAACCGTCATAATCCCGTTCGTAACTGGATGGAATTGATGATAATCACGGTGTTTTTTACGTTTTTTACTCGACTTTACTGGTTCTACTAATTGAGAAGTTGGTTCAACATTTTTTGTACTCATAATATCAGCCGCAGGGCGACCTTCCTCCTTTCTTTAAAAGGGTAAGCCTTAGAACAAAGCACTTTCCTCATCAATTTTTCTAACAATATAGTTCGTAATAAGAACGAGGACAAATCCAACAGCTGATTGATAAAGGCCAGCAGCCGTACTCATACCGATATCACCAAGTGACATCAATCCTCTGTAAACAAAGGTGTCAATTGTGTTTGTAACAGAATACAGTGCCCCTGAATCACGCGGTACTTGGAAGAACAACCCAAAGTCGGAGTTGAAAATTTTCCCTACATCCATAATTAATAAGATGATAATAAGCGGTTTGAGCATTGGTAATGTCACATGTTTAACCTGTTGCCATTTTGTTGCTCCATCAATCATTGCCGCTTCATAATAGGTTTTATCAATTCCGACAATGGAAGCTAAATACACGATACTTCCATATCCAATTCCTTTCCACATACTCATGATTACAAGGAAAAATGGCCAATATTTCGGTTCACTATACCAGGACAACCCTTCAATATTAAACCAACCCAAAATGTTATTTAGTAATCCACGATCTGGACTTAAGAAAGTGAATACAAAATAACTAACAATAACCCATGATAAGAAGTGTGGGAATAACATTCCAGTTTGGAAATACTTCGCCAATTTCTTATTCGCTAATTCACTTAGTAGAATAGCTGTTGTAACAGCGGTTACCATTCCCAGAATGATGAAAATTAGGTTATAACCAATTGTATTTCTTGTAATAAGATAGGCACTATCTGTGCTAAATAAGTACTTAAAGTTATCCCAACCAATCCATTCACTGTTGATGATACTAGCAAAAAAACCATCTGGATCTATACGGAACTTTTTGAAGGCGATAACGTTACCAACCATAGGTAAATAGGAAAATAGCAGGAGCCAAATAGTACCCGGCAGCACCATTAACAGCCATACACGATTTTTATAAATATCTTTGAACAACTTCAATTTTCGCTTACCTCCCTTGCATCAACTGTAACCACTTTCATATTCTTATTATAAAATTTACTATAGCAGAATAATAGTTAAGATTATTGATATTTACTGGAGAAACTAAACATTGTTTATTCATAAGTCAGAAAGGATTACTTTCATCGTTATCCAATAAACCTGATTTTAAAAACGACAAAGCCTTAATGAGCTTTGTCGTTTAATGAACTTCATGTAATTTCTTGAACTGAGATGACCGCACGACCGACCAATCTTTTTACTTTTGTTCAGCTTTCCATTCATCAAATTGCTTTTGAATTTCAGCCATCACTTTGTCTAACCCAGCATCCTTTAACTTTTGGTTGAATTTAGGTAAATTCTCTTCAGGGTCTACCGCTCCTGTCGCAAGTGCTGGATAGAACTCTTTCGATACATTCGAAATTGAAGCGATCTCTGTTCTTACTGGATCACTATTGAAGTGGAATCCCAGCGTTGGTGCTGGTTTTGCGGATTCATTAAATTCCTCGAATTTCTCCCACTTATCATCAGGATCTTCTTCATATAGATCGAGAATAAAATGATTTCCAAAAGTATAGGTTGGCATATTGTAGTTATCAATTCGAGCTGGCAAGTCTTTGATTTTACCATCGTCATTCTTCTCGTAATGAGTGCCTTCGATTCCTTTGTCAATCAGGTTACGTAGATATGGATCTGTATTTAGTAGGTTTAGGAATTCCATTGCCTTTTCAGGATTTTGCGATGTTGCCGAAATGGCCTGGATAGATCCTGTTACAGATGTATTGAATGTGGTTGGTTCTTCAGCTGGAACGGAAACAACATCGTATTTAGCTGAACGGCTCCAAAGCAAGTCTGCATATGGTTGAGAATCGCCCATACGGACAAACCAGTTTTCAACATCCATTGGCCAACTATCCTTACTTGTTGCTGCATCTGATTTCAGATAACCGGCTTTGAAATACTTATGCATTGTTTTAAAGGTTTCCATGGCGATATCCGATTCAAACGGATTTACAACATGATCACGATCTCCCTCAAGGGCAAAACCGAATGGCATGTCCCCTTCGAAAATATAATCAAATGGCAGGTAGGCTTTAAATGTAGCAATTGGTGTAATGTCTGGCTCATTTTCTTTGATTTCTTTTAACATTGGCTCTAAATCTTCAAGAGTTTTTACCTTGGAAATATCAAAGTTATATTTATCCACTAAACGCTTGTTAAAAGTATAAACCGATTGTCTAGCCGCTTCCTTGTTGGCAGGAATACCATATAGTTTTCCATCGATCTTTGCTCCTTCTAAAAGAGCCGGATTGATCGCTTCTTTCAATTCTTTCCCATGTTCCTCTAATAGATCATCCAGAGGAAGATAAGCACCTTTTTGGGCGTCTTGAACATATTGTCCACCATTTGTGAAACCAATATCGAATGGTTCACCAGAAGAAATGATGACCTGCATTTTTTGCTCAAAATCGCCCCAATCAATTTGTGTCAAATTAACAGTCGCATTAATTTTTTCTTTCGTATATTTATTCACTTCTTCAAACACTTTGTCTTTATCTTTCTGTGGCGTTCCTATACTGTACCATTTAATTTCATATGGTTTCTCGCCACCACCTTCATTCTTACTTGTTTCTTTCTTGTCATTGCCACAAGCCGCAAGAATTGTGCCGAGGCTAAGAACAAGCACAAGTAGAAGTAACAGCTTTTTCTTCATATTCGACTCCCCTTTTTATTGAATAGTAGTCTTACAATATAGTGAGAATTTCCCACTATTTGTAAGCGCTCTTACATTCTTATCATAAGATAAACTATACTAGAATAGTAGTTGAATAAGTTAATTTTTACTGTATAAATTAAATATATACCTTTTCAAAGTATAGTTTTTCTAAAAAAATTACAGTAAAGCTGACTTATTTTGGAGAAATGATCATTAATTCCTAGTTACTAACTCCCTGATTCCCACTCTATTTTTGGATAAATGTCAAAAAACTATTCTTACGAAAATAGAGCTGCCCCCATTTAAAGTGTCTAACTTTAAATGGGGGCAGCTCTATTAAAACTAATCAACCATAATCCAATCAACATTTTTTTGTTCTAATACAGACTCCCATGAAGAAGGTGGTTTTTCGTTACAAATAATGGCATCAACCTGTTCTAAAGTCGTAATTTTAGTGAAAGATTGTACACCTATTTTACTATGATCCGCTAAAACGATTACTTCTTTGGCATTGGTAGCTGCTAATTTTGAAATGGAGGATTCACTAAAATCATAATCACTTATCCCGTTTTTAAGAGATACACCGCCAACAGATAAAAAGGCTTTATCAACATAAAAGTTTTTCAACATTTCTTCACAAAGATGGCCACTCACGGACTGCTGGTCAGGGGAGAGTTCTCCCCCTAAAAGAATGACTTTCCCACGGAACAATCCTTGTGCTAAGGAATCTTTTAAAACATTGGCTGCAGGCAAAGAATTTGTGAGGATCACCAGTCGATTGAGATTTTTTATAAACTTAGCCAAGTTTAATATCGTGGTTCCGGTATCCAAAAATATCGTATCTCCATTTTGGATTAAAGAAGCCGCCTTTCTCCCAATGAGCTTTTTTTCGGTGTCATGAAGAATCTGCCGTTGTTGGTAAGGAGGTTCCCCATCTTCATAAGATACCTTTACAGCTCCCCCATAAACCCGTTTTAATTTCTTCACTTTTTCCAAAGCTTCCAAATCCCTGCGGATCGTTTCATTGGAGACATTTAATTTTTGCGCCAGATCAGAAACGCGAACTTTCCCATGAGCATCTAGCTCATCGATTAGTAATCTTTTCCTTTCTTCAGATAGAAGAGACATGATTCACCTTCTCTCTATTTCCTTTTCAATTATCGTAACCCTTTACTATCATATTGTGAACCCTCCCCCACCAAATCAAAGATTTGGTGGGGGCTTCCCTTGACCAACTAAATCATAAAATTATTTTAGGTACAATCCGAAAGCTATTCCTGATCTTTGGCATTTTGGATTTTGGTCGTTGACTCTTCTTCCAATTTCCTTAGTAGTGTAGGCACATCGATATCCGTTGTGGCCAGCTCTTCAATTGCTTTATCGATATCAACGTAAGCATCCCATTTGGCGCTCCGTCTTTCCTCTCCAAGCGCAGGATCTAGTGCAAATAGGGCAGGGACATTTTTGCCATCATAGAATTCATGATCAGCAGCAAAGTTTTCAAGAACTTTTGGATAGACGGTTGTCGGCCCCGCTGATACGGTTTTGGCCATATTTAGTTGATTTTCCTCTGAAACATATTCCATTAAAACTTGGAATGCTTCATCGGGATGTTCACTATAAGATGAAATCATTATCGGCCAGCCTTGTAATTTCGGTGCTGTGTTCGGCAGGTCCGGCCAGACAGGAAGGGGAGCTATATCCATATTTTCCACATTGGAAACATCATCATCCCATCCCCAAAGAAATAAACCATGCCAACCAACTGTCATTGCTGCCCTTTTTTCACAGAAAAAGCATGTATCATTATACTCAACCCCGGGGATATTATAATAATCCTGCACCAAGTTAAAAAAGGATAATAACTCGGGTTTGTCAGCTATCTGTACTTCACCTGTTTGTGGGTCTGTATAATTGACAGCAAGCTGAAACAAAGGGGGCTCAAAGTCATTCCCGTTAAATTCTAAGCCGATATAATCAGTCCCATTCCGTTCCCCTGTTAATTGCCTACTTAACTCGATCACTTCATCCCATGTCATCGGTTTATCCGGGTCAGGGTACGCAACACCGAACAAATCGAATATCTCTTTATTATAATATAAGCCATAACGGGATGCTCCATCGGAAATCCCGATCATACTTTGCTCATCATTAAATGATCTTAAGAAGGTAACGATCGATGGATCAATGACGGACGTATCAAACCCGTGTTTTTCGATTAATTCATCCATTGGCAAAATGGCATCATATTCCTGAAGTAATGCAACATTCCCCGTGTTAAAAATATCTGGGACCGTCTTACTTGCAAATAGCTCTTCTAACCCTTCAGATGTTCCATCAAAGTACACCATTTCCAAGTTAAGGTCGGGCAGTTTTTCCTGAATGACACCATAGCGATCTTGAAAAATATCTTCTCCAAACGGAAGGGCAATCGTGAGCGTGACTGGCTCTTCATTGTCTTCTGATTGTTTATTTTCTTCTGTTTGTTGATCTTCTCCTTCATTCGCCTCCACTTCAGTGGAACCTGCTTTTTCTTTGCTAGTGCAACCGCCCAATAGAATAAGGGAAAATAAGAATAAAATCAGATACATCCCATTTCTTTTGCTCAATTTGACGACCCCCAAAATGTCTTTTTACTTATATTACATATTGGTATGCCTATACAGAAAATACATGATACTCTTTTCCGATCCCGACCGATCATTCAATTATTGCAAGAAATATATTCCCGCTATTATTCTAGTAAGCTATTAGAGTGGCTCTTCTACTGAAGACATATACACTTTTCACAAAGCAATATATAGAAGGCACACTCTTTTGTCAGTTCTAATTATTTTCGACACTTTTAAAATTATGATTTTATAATCCTAGGAAAAGCGCTGAAGCGAAATCCAGTATTTTTCCCTATTTTCCCGAACATCTAATAATCCTTCACAGCTCAGCTATTGATTACTGTATTCTTCTTAAACATCTTTGTAGTCTCAATCGGATGTTTCATCTTTTCTCTCTTTGCAAATGTGATGACTTCGTTGATGCCAACGCTTTGTAATATCTCCAATTGCATTTGGGCAAATTTCCCAAGGTCATCTGGGTAATGAGCGTCTGAAGAAACCGTTAGCTGCACTTCATATTCCGCCAGCACCTTTAGAAAAGTTGGGCTTGGACACATTTCCTTAATCGGATAACGATAATAGAGACCTGCATTGATCTCAGTTGCGGTATGCGTTTCTACTAATCTCTCAGCTATCCGACGATAAGCTGGTATGAGTATTTCTTCATCTGGTCGATAGCCAAACACTTTTAAATTGTCTAGATGGGCGACAAAATCGAATAATTTTGATGAAATCGCCTTTTCCACCACATGGAAAAACTCATCATACAGACTAGATAGATCATAATTTAAAAATAAATCCTGGGTCTCCGGGTTATCAAATCCCCAGCCATTTAGAAAATGCACAGAGCCGATCACATAATCATAAGGTTGATTTTCAAGAATTTCTTGCAATTCTTGTTCACCATCGAGAAAATAATCTGCCTCTATTCCTAAACGAAGCTTTACACCATTTTCTTCCCATTTTTGCTTGGTATTTTCAATAAGTGCGATAAATTCATCGATCGATTCCACACAAACTTGGTCCAGCCATTTTCTCTGCAAGTTTCCAAGTTCATCATTTTTTAGATGAATATGCTTTTCGTAATAGGCTTTATATTCTTTAAAACGATATAAATGATCAACGATTCCAACTTCTTGAATCCCTAAATCCTTCGCTTGTTGCAAATATAAATCCAACCAGTCCATTGAATAAGGACCACTCTTCAGCCGTTTATGTAATTTTATCGTTTGCTCCAGCATCCATTCACGCGAATGGGATGGATGAGCGTTATTGTCCAAATGATTTACTGCTTCGAATGTTCTTTTCAGCCAGTTTGGAGAATAAGGCCCTTCTTCCAAATGTAAATGATAGTCAATTTTCAAAATGTCCACCCCTTTTTCTATCAGGATAAGGATCTTCTACTAAAACCGCCCACGTCCTGTGGGCAATGCAGAAGTCAGCACATCCTGTGCAAGTCATTTGGTTTATGCTCATGTGTATAAGGGGCTATAACGTTCCCATCATCTAAGCGGATCCATGTATCAAATTTGTGTTGCCCTTCATATAATTGAATGACTCGTGCGCCACGCTGTAATGATCCATAGACATTATATCCACTTATGCGCCCATAACATAAGGAAATACCATAGAGTTCACCACAGTAATCATTGTCATGATCATGCCCGACAAATGTACCCATGACCTCACCCGATTCGAGCAAAGCCAAGAATAAACCACTATTGATTATCGGCGCACAAACTTGTTCCAATTTATTTCCAGATACCTTGCCAAAGTTTAAAGCATCTCGATATTCAGGTAGTGGAATATGGAAAAAGGCTAATGCGGGAAGCGCTCCTTTTTCCTTTGTATACTTTTTCGTTTCTAACCGAAACCAGTTTACTTGATCTGGGTGAATCCATGCATAGCCGCCAACAGATTTTGGGGCATAGTCACCCGAGTCTAAAAAGTATAAAACGGCTTCGTTTTCTTCTTTATTTGAAGATTGAATCGAGAGCGAATAATTACCCACACCATGAATATCTTCAGGTCCAGCCACTGCTAAGGAATTGGCATACTCAGAATTAATTGCAAGTAACTGCTCCCTCGTCACATTCGCCTCCGAGTCATGATTCCCGAAAACGGTTGCAAACGGGATATCCCATTGGGAAATTTGGTCTAATACCCTGCGATAAGATTGATCAGGATGTTCTACCCCTTCACTCCAAATCAGATCACCTGTCACAACAATTAAATCGGGGTTTTCATGTTTAATGGTTTCATAGATAACACGAAATGTTTTTTGATCAGGCGGATGATTCTCCTCACCACCAATATGCAAGTCCGTAAGTTGAATAATCTTAAATGATTGATCCTCTCGGAATTTTAATGATCCTTTCACGCCCTCTTTCCTCCTATTCTTTATATTCACTTTTCAAAACACGTCACAAAACACAACCAAAAGTCACAAAAAAGTAAGTAAAACCACATCCCCAATATACAACAACTCATAAATATTCGTCAACACAATGTTTTAAAAATTTAAACTAGATTATATCAAAAACTGCACCTCCAATTGTTAGCTGTGTGTCTAACAATTGGGGTGCAGTTCAAAAAAGGAGCTGGTTTTTGATAATCGTTATAGGTTTGGATAAAGTCTAAAAGTTTTAATCTCATAAGGTTTAATACTAAATTCAATGGTTGAGCCTATCTGCTCTTCTCCGATGGACTCTTCCATTAGATTGGTCTCTAGCCATTTTTCGATCGGTTTATGGACTTGCAAAGTTGCTTTTCCCCGACGACCTTCATATTCATGAACACGAATAATCAAACCATTGCCGTCTTGAGCAGGTTTCACTGCATCGACCCAAATATGGTCGGAATGTAAATCTAAGAAGGAGCCTTCATTGTTCCACTCTCCTCGAAGCGCCAATACAGGATCATTCAAATCCCACGCTTTTTCCACTGTTTTCGCTTCCCGCCAATCCCCAGCATGAGGATAAAGGGCATACGTAAATGTGTGATGACCTTGGTCTGCATGAGGATCTGGATGGGTCGCCGCTTTAAGTAGGGTCAAACGCATGCGATTTTCTTTAATATCATAGCCATATTTCGAATCATTCAATAGACTGACTCCATAGCCTGCTTCAGATAAATCAGCCCATTGATGTCCCACCGATTCAAAGCGGGCCATATCCCAGCTAGTATTCCAATTATTTGGTCGCTTCACATTTCCGTACTGCACATCATAAGTTGCTTCTGTCGCCCGAATGTCGACAGGGAAGGCTGTTTTTAATAATTTATGTTTTTCATGCCAGTCTGCCTCTGTTTTGAAATCAATTCTACGCTCATTCGCATAGAAAGTGATATTCTGTGTAAATTCGGATTTGTGATAACGCCATTTTGCTTGAATTTCGATCGCTAGCGGGCCATTTTCTACGACTTCAAATCCAATCAATTCACGGATTTCTTCCATTTTTTCTTGATAGAAGATATCAATATCCCATGCATCATGGGCAAGTGGCTTGTCTTCAAAAATTTGTAAGACATTCCCGTTTTCGCCTTCTGCCAGGATAGAGCGGTCTGCCTCTTTATCATAAAGCTTGGAGATTTGTCCATATTGGTTAAATTCAACGGAATAGAAAGGCGTTTCGAGCTTCTGATCAGCATAGTGGAATGGTGTATCTTCTTTCGATTCCGTATCAGCTTCAAAGTATAAAGTTTTCGCGCCAAAAGCTGGTAGGGAATCTACTTCAACAAGCCAACCATTTGTTTGCATTTGCGCAGGTAAATTGATCCCATCCGCTGTTTTCCAAACACCTTCTTCTCCCAGATGCTCAGGAATCCAAACATTTCTTGCTTCCTTGATATGGGACGCATTATAAAGCGTGATAGCTTGATCAACCTCTCTTAATGGAGCAGATAAAATATCTGTTTCTACCTGATTGACGATGGCAAAAGCTTCTTCATATTCCTTCCTTGCATCCTCATACACCTCTGTAATTGAAGAACCTGGAATAATATCATGGAATTGATTGCGTAAAATGATCTTCCAACCTTCTTTTAAGGCCTCATTCCCTTTCCACTCACCTGCTTGTGATAACCAACTTGTCAGAATTTCGGCCCGACGATATTGTAATTCCAATTGCCGGTTCATCTTTTTCATAAAGGCTTGGCTTGTATACGTCCCACGGTGATACTCAAGATACAATTCGCCATCCCATTTATGAATATAACCATCAGATTCGTTTACATTTTCATGGAGCTTTTCGAAAAATTCTCCTGCCGTAGAGGTTTTCACATTTGGCATCCCAGGAAGTTTGTCAAAACGGCGTCTCATTTCCAGCATATGGCGGTTTACTCCACCACCACCATCTCCATATCCATAAGAAACGAGTAGATCCTTTGTCAATTCTTTATCTCTGTATCCTTCCCATGCCCCTTTGACTGTTTTCGCTGTAATAAAGCCATTGTACGTATAGAACCAAGAATCCGGTCCATTCCAAGGTTCAGGTGTCGTAATGAAATGAGTCAAAATCTCCGACCCATCAATCCCTTTCCAATAGAATGTATCATGAGGCATCCGGTTATATTGGTTCCAACTAATTTTCGTTGTCATCATCGTTTTAATGCCGGATTTTTTCAAAATCTGTGGTAAAGCCCAGCTATAGCCGAAAACATCTGGCAGCCATAAATATGTACTATCTGCATTAAATTCCTTTTTGAAAAACTCTTTTCCATAGAGGATTTGGCGCACAAGGGACTCGCCACTTGGGATATTACAGTCAGCTTCAAGCCACATCGCACCAGCTGCTTCCCATTTTCCATCCGCAATCTGCGCTTTCATTTGTTCATAGATTTCTGGATAATCAGATTTGATATAATCATATAATTGTGGTTGCGTTTGTAAAAACAAATATTCAGGGAATCGCTTCATTAAGTTTAGTACCGTTGAAAAAGAGCGAGCTGATTTTTCCCGAGTATTTTTCAATCGCCATAACCAAGCAACATCGATATGCGTATGGCCAACAGCATGGATCGTGATTTCAGAAGAAGAATCAATCGCATCAACAGCTTTCATTAGCCCGGCCTCGGCTTCATAACAAGACTGATAAAATTCTTCACTACCTGGCTCTGTCCAATCGATCAGCTTAAGGGCGTCGCCGATTAACTTGCTTAATGTTAAGTGAGCAGGATCTGCTTCCGTCGTTTCTTTGAGAATCTCAAAAGCAGCATAAAGTGTGTAATACAAATTATCGACCTTTGGATCCAACCATGCGATTTCTGCTTTTTCTAGCTTATACTCCTGCTCCCGTGGGACGCCTCCCCCTTCCATTCCCGACCAAAGGCGGAAATCCAGGTGTAATGGCTTTTGCGTATATTCGTCATCAAATAAAACTTCCTCGTGATTAGAGTCCACCCCTTGATAAGGTTGACCATTCACAAATAACAAAGATTCAAAGCCCGAGTTATTTCCTCCACCCGTTCGACCGAATGAGAAAAGACCGACTAATTGCTTTCCTGCTAATTTTTGATGCTCTTCCACTGTCGCATGGAGCCATAAATAGCGATCCCGGCCCTTCCAATGATCGCCTAAACTCATTTTTTGTTGGGGATCATATTGTGCAGGTGGATAGGCACCGATTTCTCCATCATCCTCCTGAATAAGAAATTCCTTAATGGAGAGGCCGTCTCGATAACGAAAATCGGCTAATTCGCGAATACGATTTTCATATTTATTTTTAGTTAAAAACAAACTCATCACTCCTCGGGTTTAGTTGTCTTTTCCATTTTACGGAACCGTTTCATACAAATCGTCATAATCCAATAACTTGGAAGGACCCCTCCTAGAAACGGGATTAATCCTGGAACTTTTGCTAGTAGAAAGCCAATTAAGGTAAGGCCAAGCAAAAGGATGATCACATCTTTTATACTCGCAATCGCATGAAATAAGGATTGCTTGATATATTCTTTAATCGTAAACGTATACTGGACGTATAGCGGAAAAAAGAATGCCAAAGTAAGAAAATATACTAAAAATAAAACAAGAAAGAAGACATAAAGAAAGAGCGAGAAAAAGCCTGTCATCTGCTCAGAAAAGCTGAGATCGAGAAAAAGAAAGGCACCAATCAAAGCAAAAATTACGCCAATCAAGTTACTCTTTTTCCATTCTTTAAAATAGGTCGTTTTAAATAAGGACAAAATCGGTGTATCAAAATCTTTCAGTGTCCACCTACGCACAACCGTAAACATGGCCACAGTGGCAGGCATAATTCCGAAAATACCTAATCCAAGAACTGTAAAACCAATCCATAAGAGGTTGGTCCATATCAAACGGAGCAGCCACTCACTTGCTACTTGAAATAATTTCATTTCTGACCAACCTCCTGATTTATAAGATTACGAGCTTGAGCTATTGCCCATTACAACTACTTTTTTTCGTGCAAAGGACTTCCTTTAACAGTCTTACCAATATAACTAAGGACAAACTCACTAAACATTGTGTTCGACCAAGCAAACCACTCGCGTGTAAATTCTTCTGGATTGGACGCATTAAAGCCTTCATGCATGAATCCTGTTCCGCCGTCTGTATTTAAAAGTGTTTCTAAAATCCATTCTTTTTCTTTTTGATCAATGCTTGTCATGCCTTGAACAGAAAGAGCAATATGCCAAACATAATGATCAGGTGTATGCGGGCTACCAATTCCGCGAGCTGCTTTTCCTTCGTAATAATAAGGATTGTTCCGACTTAAAAGAAATTTTCTTGTGTTTTGGTAGATTTCATCTTCAAAATCACAATAACCAAGATATGGAGCGGACATCAAGCTTGGCACGTTGGCATCATCCATTAGATTATAACCGCCTGCCCCATCTACTTCATAGGCATAAATTTTGCCGTACATTGGATGGTCGATCACCGCATGGTTTTCAATGCCTTCACGGATTTCTTGTCCCAATTCAGCACATTCTTTGCCTAGCTCAGCATCATGTAAAACAGTCTCACAGATTTCTGCTGCATACCCCATCACAACAGAAGCAAACATATTAGCTGGTACGAGGTAGCCGTATGTGCAAGCATCGTCACTTGGACGGAAGGCACTCCATGTCATCCCGGTTGGGACAACTTTTGATCCCATTCCATCACGGACCAATGTATCCTCTGGACGGTCTTTTGTTCTAACGAAACGATAAGAGGAATTCTGCTCATGATCTTGTTCTATTTTCCATACTTTGACAATCGTGCGCACGGCCTCATGGAATTCCTCGTTTAGATGGCTTGTTTCACCTGTTGCCTTCCATAGTAAATAAGCTAATTGAATTGGATAGCAAAGGGAATCTACCTCATATTTTCTTTCCCAGATCCAAGGAGTCATCTCTGTTTGGTCTGTTTGATGCCCTTTTCCATTTGCTGAATCATTAAACGCATTTGCATATGGATCATGTAAAACAAATTTAATTTGTCTGTTTACAACTCCCACAAGCAAATTTTTTATCTCTTCATCTTCATTCGCAACCATTAAATAAGGACGGACTTGGGCTGCAGAATCACGCAGCCACATCGCCGGGATATCCCCTGTAATGACGAAGGTTGTTCCATCATCTAGATGTTTTAAAGTTGTTGAATACGTATTGACAAAACATTGAGCAAACATCTCATGTAGTTTCTCTTCTCCAGGAAAAGCTGTTTTAACTTGCTCGATCATTGCTTGTAGTGAAGCTGGTACATTCGTCATAATTAGTTAACTCCTTCCATACCCACAGTTAAAATTTTATAAGGTCCGACTGGTCGTTCTTGATATTTTTCACCAATCGCTGCTATTTTTTCTTCAATCAGATTACTTTCGTAATAATTTACATGATCAGGATGATGAATGGTGAGCGTTTTTTCTTCATCAGAAGGATTATACACCCTTAAGAAAAGATCCTCACTTGTTTCTCCTCTTTTTATACTTGTTAACACAAGTCCATTACTTTCCCAGTTAATGAATTGGCCGTTCGTTGCTAACTCCCCATCATGTGAGTCGGTTTGCACACAGATAGTTGGAATTTGGAAGTCATAAGCCGCTTCATAAGCTTTTGCGGAAATTGCATCTCCTGCATGAGGAATGACATACCATTCCGCTGTTTGCTCTCCTAAGCATTGTGCTTCAGGTGTTGGGAAGTATCCCCAGTCCCCTAGTTCGGAAACAGCGCGTAATACCGTAATGGCTAGCGTTGTATTATCTTCGACCACTTCATATTCTTGCAAACCTTTGGTCGCAACGGTCAAACCATTTTTCCCGTCTGATAAAGAAGCAAAAGAATGTTGGTGATGATCAAAGCTTGGATTGCTCCATTCCATCTCTGGTTTATTTGGTCTTTCGACGATTTCAAAAGCACTTTCCGCTAAATGATGATCTGTCGTAAACCCAGTTGGATATACTACGCGTAGTCGGTGGTCTTTAGCCGTATTATTGAACGCTAATTTTACAGCAACCCCTTTAGCCTGTTTGTCTAACGTCAATATCGTTTTCAATTCAAGGGTTGTCATTTCGTCAGAACGTCTTGCTTCACGATCTTTATGCCATACAACTCGATCCTTCAAATCCTCTAGTTCCTCATGAGCAGCAGCAGGAATTTCAAACTGGTGAGTAATCTCAATGCTTCCTCTTGATGCATTGTTTTCGATGATTTTCACGTTTGCCTGTAAGCCTTTTGTTGTATATGCTTGTTCTCCCGTTGCTTTTTTAAACATATACTCATTGCCGATATCACTCGTATCTTCGTAACTCCCCACAGCTTTTAATTCGTGGCCAGTTACTTTATCTAGAACATCATACGTTCCATCCCCATGAACGCTGACACGAAGATAGTCATTCTCAAGGATGTTTCCCTCTTTAGCGATTCCCTGTAGTGAAACCGTTGATTCTTTTTCTACTAGGAAGTAAGTGTCATAACCAAAGGCTGCTAGTTCCTCTGTCGCAAATGTTACTTTCACTTTTTTCGCATAATGTGGCTGTCTAAATTTATCATCAGGCAGATCATAACCAAAGGCTGATCCAAGGTCCTCAATCGTTGCCGGAATTTCTTCGCCTTTTACATTCACGACTGCTAATTTTGGCAATGCTTTATTCTTCAAATATCCATGAATTTCTTGCAAAGGCATTTCCCCAAAATAAACCTTTTCAAAATCAATCACTTTTTCAATGGTCGTATGACGCTTATAACCGGCTGTATTCATGACGATCAGTGGAATCGCTTTGTCAAACCCTGCAGGTGCTTCTGTATTGATTTTTGCCGCTAATTTTTCTGCTTGTTCTTCAATAAGCTTGTCTGCCATTTGATCGACTTTCTTAAAGCGAGTCACCATTTCTTCATGAACTTCATCAATCGAACAACCACAAATGCTGTCATGCGGATGATTTTGCATCAATTGCTTCCAAGCGAAACGCAGATAATCCTCCGGATATTCTTCCCCATTCATATAAGCGAATGTAGCAATCGGTTCTAGTAAACGTTCTAGCTTCGTTTGCGCAGATTGGTTCATTTGTTTTAAATAAATACGGGCAGAAGCGGTATTGACCAAAGTGGACCAACCATCTGTCCGTTGGTTACGCAATTCCCCTTTTACCGTTTGAAGTTTTTCAGGAAGACTGTTTTTTATTGCTTCCATATATTCTTCAAAACTCGAATGTTTAAATTCGATATCTGGATACAATTCATTCGCTAATTTAATCGCTTCTGGAAGATCTTTTTGCAATGGTTGATGATCACAACCGTTCATATATAGCAAATGTGGTGTAGACGCATATTTTTCAGCATCTGCTAGTTTTTGCTCCCAGAATTTTTTTGCTTCCTCTTCGGAGGATGGAATTTCATTCCCATTTGAATACCAATTGGCAAACAAAACACCTAACACACTAGATCCATCAGGGGATTGCCATTCTAATTCAGAATAGGGAGATTCAAAGTTTTCCGAGTCACTGACCATATTATTAAAGCCAGTTGGTTTTACTCCACGCCCAAATGCAGCTGTATCAATTCCTGCTTGTCTTAACATTTGCGGAGCTTGTCCATAAATTCCGAATGTATCTGGGAAATAACCAAGCTTTGAGTAAGGTCCATATTTCTTCGTTTCATTAATCCCAATCACCAAATTACGTACATTGGCTTCTGCACTTGTTAGAAAAGCGTCTTGTAAAATATACCAAGGTCCAATGATGATTCTTTTTTCTTCGATATACTTTTTTACTAGTTCAAATTTTTCTGGTCGAACTTCAAGATAATCATCCAAAGCGATGGTTTGTCCATCTAAATGAAAACTTTTATAATCAGGATCATTTTCTAATTTCTCAAGTAAGGCATCCATTAATTTTACTAAATAAAAACGATGTTTCTCAAAAGGCAGATACCATTCACGGTCCCAATGCGAATGAGAAATAATATGTGCTGTTGTTTTTGCCATGTTGTTCACAATCCTTTCTAGTCACCATCCATTTTATTTATGGGCATTTACAGAAACCGCTGTCAAACACCACTAAACTTTCCTTCTTTCAATCTTGTTAATCATACATTTCTACCTTAGTAATCTAGAAAAAAAAAGTCAATCCTATTGACTAGTTCCATATTATTATTTCAGTTTTTCTAAACATAATCAACAAAACTAAATTCGACAAACTTCGAGCGGGAGGGCACAAAAAAGCCAGCACTAGGCTGACTTTTAAGCTATGGTGTGGATAAATTTTTGGAAGGCTTGTTTTCCTGCTTGTGTTCTTTTGAATACTCCGGCGTGTTCTAATACGGTTGAGAAGACATGGCCTACTTCTTCTTGTAAGATAGCCTGAACGTTATCTTGGGTCAGTTCAGAATGGTTAGTCTTAATCTGACAAGCCCAGTTAGCATGTTTCTCTGTTACCTGATCTGCCCTTAATTTTTCTTCATAATTTGGTTGAAGAAGATATTCGCCCACACGTTGAAGCTCATCCTTCAACCGGCCTGGCAAAACCGCAAGCCCCATTACTTCAATTAAACCAATATTTTCCTTTTTAATATGGTGAACCTCATCATGTGGATGAAAAATCCCTAATGGATGTCTTTCATTTGTTCGATTATTTCGTAAGACAAGATCAAATTCATAATCTTCCCCCGAACGGCGAACAATCGGAGTGATCGTATTATGAGGAACTCCGTCTGTTGCAGCGATGATATCCACTGTTGGGTCACTATAATTTTGCCAACGTTTCAAAACATAATCAGCTAATTCCGCTATTTGCTGGCGATCCTTCCCTCTTAAACGAATAACAGACATTGGCCAGCGGACAATTCCCGCTTCGACTCCTTCATAGCCTCCAAAGGAAAAAGTATATTCCATTTCTGCCTTCGCCATCGGAAAGATATGGTTTCCCCCTTGGAAGTGGTCATGACTTAAGATTGAACCACCGACAATTGGTAAATCAGCATTGGAACCGACAAAATAATGTGGAAACTGTTCGACAAAGGCTAATAAACGACTAAAACCATGCTTTGATATTTTCATAGGAACATGTTCCCCAGAGAAAACGATCGCATGCTCGTTATAATAAACATAAGGAGAATATTGTAAATACCATTGTTCTCCTTCTAATTCCACTGGGATAATCCGGTGATTTTGGCGAGCTGGATGATCCACTCTTCCGGAATACCCCATGTTTTCTTTACATAATAAACATTTTGGATAACTAGACGTCTTTTTTGTTCTTTCTGCTGAAATCGCGACCGGATCTTTTTCAGGCTTTGATAAATTAATCGTTATTTCTACATCACCATAAGGAGTCGCAGAAAACCAATGTTCATTTTTGGCAATTCGGTCGGTTCGAATATAATGAGAATCCTTTGCCAATTGATAAAAATATTCCGTTGCTTTCTGAGGTCCTTCTTCTTTATAAATCGAATAGAAGTTACGGATAATGGTGGAAGGTCTGGCAATGAAAGTACCCATTAATTTTGTGTCAAGTAAATCTCGAAACGTGACGGTATTATGCTCCAATTTTCCGTTTTCAGCTGCCCAATCTAAAATGTTCGCCAAAATATGCACAGGAGACTCCTCTATGGAATCTGTCTCTGTTGACGTTGTATCTGCGTCCCAATCCTCTAAATCAAGGGCTTGCAGCAACTGATTACGCACAAAGTCAACATCCCATTTTTCAATTAGCTTTTTCTTCAAGCCATACTGGATTAGTTGGTCCAATGCGGAATAGATATTCATCAAGCGACCTCCTCTTTCTGTTTTGAACGGCTGATCACCTTTTTCTACATAAGGCGATATTTTTTTCCGTCCTTTAGAGAAATCAGGTGAGATTGTCCCTCACCTGATGTTCCATTTGTTCACCAACACTTATTTTTCGTAGCCATTAGGATGTTCAACAAACCAATCCCAAGCACTTTGGATCATGGATTCCAATGAAGCATGTTGTGGCTTCCACCCAAGTTCTTTTTTCGCCTTTTCAGAAGATGCGACAAGTCTAGCAGGATCACCGGCACGTCTTGGGGCGACAACAGCGGGAATTTCTTTTTCTGTTACTTTTCGTGCTACTTCAATCACTTCCTTCACACTAAAACCATTTCCATTTCCTAAATTATAAATTCCACTTTCTCCTGTTTTGCGTAATTTCTCAATGGCAAGCAGATGAGCATCGACTAGGTCCATGACATGAATATAGTCACGAATGCATGTGCCATCAGGGGTATCATAGTCCTCTCCAAAAATAGAAATTTCCTTCCGTTTTCCGAGTGCTACTTGTAAAATGATCGGAATAAGATGAGTCTCCGGATCATGATCTTCTCCGACGATGCCATTAGGATGAGCCCCTGCTACATTAAAATAACGTAAAACGACATAATGAATGCCATGAGCTGCTTCTGTCCATTTCAACATTTTCTCGATTGCCAACTTTGTTTCCCCATAAGGATTAGTTGGATCTGTCATCGCTGTCTCAGGAATTGGAATCTCTGTAGGTTCTCCAAAGACCGCGGCTGTGGAGGAGAATACAATTTTGTCTACCTTATGCTTCTTCATCGTTTGTAATAAGGAGAGCGCTCCGCCAACATTATTATCATAATAGTCTAGCGGGATCTCCACACTTTCCCCTACAAGAGAGTTAGCTGCAAAATGCATCACAGCTTCTATCTTATTTTCCGTGAAAACTTGATCTAAAAACGCCAAATCTCTTATGTCCCCATTGTAAAACTTGGCCCCATCTAATAAAGCTTCTTTATGCCCCTTTTGCAAATTATCCACTACAACCACATCTTCATCTTGTGCCAGCAACTGCGCCACTGCATGACTGCCAATATACCCTGCACCACCACATACTAAAATCGCCATCTATTTCCCCTCCTATTAAAATATCATTCGATATTATTCGCTTCGTGCGTGTCACCGCAGTTCTCTTGCACCATCACCGATGGCAACCGTGTAAAAGTCTGCCTTCATTCCTGTCGCTTCTTCATAGCTTGCACCAACATTTTCGATGAAAGTATCAAGATCGGTTTTCTTCACGAGGTTGATCGTGCAACCACCAAAGCCAGCTCCAGTCATTCGTGCTCCTAAGGCATCTTCATTCCAAGCTGCTTCTACAAGCGTATCCAATTCTTTCCCAGTCACTTCATAATCATCTCGTAAAGATAGATGGGAAGCACTCATCAATTTTCCAAAAGCAGCAAGGTCTCCTTCATTCAGTTTGTCCACGGCTACCAAAGTCCGGGCATTTTCGGAAACGGCATGTTTCGCCCGTTTGCGGTCTGTTTCATTTTCAATCAAATATTTATGAGCTTCAAATTCGTCTACCGTTAAATCCCCTAGTGATTGGATATCTAATTCTTTTTGCAGTTGTTTTAAAGCACGCTCACATTCCGCGCGACGTTCATTATATTTGGAGTCTGCTAATCCGCGACTTTTATTTGTATTCGCAATAACTAAAGCATAATCCTCCAAACGGAAAGGCGTGTAATGATATTCAAGTGTCTGACAATCTAAGAGAACCGCATGATCTTTCTTCCCCATCCCACTTGCAAACTGATCCATAATTCCGCAATTCACACCGACAAATTCATTTTCCGCCTTTTGCGAGTACTTCACCATATCGAGCATTTCCACTTGAAAACCAAATAATTCATTGATCATCACAGATGTAACAAGTTCAAGCGACGCAGAGGAAGAGAGACCAGCGCCATTCGGGATATCGCCAAAATACAAGATATCTAAACCATTTGAAAGTTTATGACCGGCTTTCTGAAAGGTATCAATCACCCCTTTTGGATAATTCACCCAATCATCACTTTTCTTATAACCAAGTTCATTTACATTCGCTTCTATAACACCTTTTTCAGCAAAATTCATCGAGTAAAATCTTAGCGTCTGATCATTTCTTTCTTTCACTAAAGCCGTTGTCCCCACATCTAAAGCACATGGAAAAACATGACCACCATTATAGTCTGTATGCTCTCCAATTAAATTAACACGTCCCGGAGCAAAGAAAACGCGCACATTTTCGCTATCCCCATATACTTTTTCAAATTCCTGCTTTAACTTCACTAGATTTTCCAAAACGGTCACCTCTTTATTTTTTAAAATTTAATCCCCGAAAAACTTTATTAATTAATTTAACTTACTTTATATGTTATTATAAAAATAACATTTTTGCAACGTTAATTTTCTGAAACCTGAAGGAGGAACAAACTGATAAAAACATCCGTTTTTCCTCTCTAGATAGTATGAGCCCCTATTTAAAAGAAAGGATTTGACACAATGAAAAAAGGAAGTTTTAAATGGATGAAATCGTTAAATCGCACGATTATTTTAAATAAAATTCGCACGGAGGGCCCCATTTCCCGAGCCACGATTGCCAAACAAACAAAATTAACTCCACCTACCGTAAGTAATCTTGTGAATGAACTGATTGCTTCGGGTCTCGTAATCGAGAGTGAGCAAGGCGAATCTGTTGGTGGGAGAAAGCCAACCATGCTGATCATTGATCAGACTCATTATCATATTATTGGACTCGATATTGGGACAAAAATGATTCGCGCTGTGCTTGTCGACTTATCGGGATCGATCATTGAAAAATTGGAAGCCCCTATCCCTTTATCTATTTCCAAGGATTCCTTGCTTAAATTAATTGAAAATACGATTACGAAACTTATTCATCTCCATCAAGATAAAGAATTGATTGGGATTGGGATTGGCATGCATGGGGTAGTGGATATAGAAACAGGGATCAGTGTCTATGCGCCTGGTTTAAATCTGCATGAGATTCCTTTAAAGGATGAACTAGAGGAAAGGTTTGACCTTCACGTCAAAGTAGATAATGATGTACGGGCAATGGCTTTCGGAGAATATTGGTTCTCAAATGGAAAGAATCATGACAATATGGCTGTTCTCAATATAGGGCGTGGAGTTGGAGCTGGGATTATCTTAAACGGAAAGCTTTTTCATGGGGAACATGATCTTGCTGGAGAAATAGGCCATATGACGATTGATATTCATGGAAAACCATGTTCTTGTGGTAGCTATGGGTGTTGGGAGACGCTTATTTCTGGTCCGGCGATTGGAAGAGAGGCACAACAATTGCTTGAGCAAGGACAGCACACAATTCTAAAAACCATGGCTGCCAAAGATGGCGGGAATATAGATGGGAAGTTGGTGTATGAAGCCGCTCTTGCTGGGGATCAATTAGCTGTAGAAATTCTAGAAAAAACAGGCGTCTATATTGGCATCGGCTTAACCAATCTTATTCATATTTTGAATTCAACTAAAATTATTATCGGTGGTGGTGTTGCCCAAGCAAAAGCATTTATCTTGCCAAAAATAAAAGAAACAATTGCAAGTAAAGCACTGACCAAACAAGCGAGAGATACGGAAATCTTTTGTTCCAAACAAGGCGTTTTTGCCACAGCCAATGGCGCAGCTGCTTTAGTGTTAGGAGAAATATTTGAAGGTGAATTTTCATTGGGAAGCGAATAGGAGAAAAAAGCGGCTAGTAAAATTTTACAGATAGCACATCTGTCATGTTTTATAATAGATCTCATATATCTAATATGATGAATGTTTTTGGAGGGAAGTCTTATGGAAATACAAGTTCGCTCTGGGGATACACTCGAATATTACAGTCAATTATTCTCCATCCCCCTTGTTCTAATCGTCGACTCCAATTCAGATCGTAATGTGGAACAACTTCGGGTAGGTCAAACCGTCCATATTCCCGGATATACGATAAGCTCGCATATCATTCGGCATGGAGATACAATATCGGGACTTGCAAAATCGTACCAACTTGAACAGGATGCTTTACTCCTTGTAAATCAGTCAACAGATCTTTCAATAGGTGAAAAACTTCTTATTCCCTCGCGGATCACCCAAAATATAGTCGATCCAAAAGTTCATTATGATTTTACTCAACTCAATTTGGATATAAGGGCTCTTTTGGAATATTATCCTTTTTTGCAGAAACGTCAGATCGGGAACAGTGTTCTTAACAACCCCTTATATGAACTACAGATTGGAAAAGGCAAGAGAAAAATACAGATCAACGCCTCCTTTCATGCGAATGAATGGATCACAACTTGTATATTGATGCAATTTTTAAATGATTATTTACGGGCTCTCGTAGATGACCAAGAGATCAGTGGTGTTCAAGCTCTTTCTCTTTATGACCAATCACAGCTTTTCGCCATTCCGATGGTCAATCCGGATGGGGTAGACCTAGTATTAAATGGCCCCCCTAAAGATTTGGAAAAACAATTAATTACGTTGAATAATGGCCTTACGGACTTTTCTGGCTGGAAAGCAAATATTCGCGGGGTAGATTTAAATAAACAATTTCCTGCCAACTGGGAGTTTGAAAAGAAAAGAAAACCTACTAAACCCGGCCCTCGTGATTTTCTCGGGCTTACTCCGATTAGTGAACCAGAGACGAAAGCCATGGCCCAGTCAGCTTTACGAGAAGGATTTGATCGTCTTCTTTCTTTGCACACACAAGGCAAAGAAATTTATTGGGGATATGAAGGTATGGAACCGGCTGAATCTGCTGCACTTGCCCAGGATTTTGCTGCAGCAAGTGGCTATGAAGCCGTCCAATATGTTGATAGCTTTGTAGGCTACAAGGATTGGTTTATCCAAGAATTCCGCAGACCAGGCTTTACAATCGAGTTAGGGTTTGGCCAAAACCCACTCCCTATTTCCCAATTTGACGAAATTTACACAGATATGCAACCACTTTTAGTAAGGGCATTAAAATAAACAGGACTACTACATTTGAACTTTGGTCGAGTTCTTCACGATATCCAGAAGGGCGTCCCCCCATGAGGAACGCCCTTCTGCGCTGTTTCTTATTACACATGCGAGACAATCAGTTGTGCCTTTCCATCTAATTCAATCGCTTCTATTTCAGCAGGTAAAATAAAGTGGTCCCCTTTTTGAATCGGATAAAATTGGCCATGCACCATCATGTCTGCTTCACCCTCTATAACACTAACGAGCATGAATGGTTTGTCTTGATCAAAAATAGCCTTTCCATCAACTTCCCATTTATAGACTGTGAAATATTCCGCTTCCACGAAAGTCGTAATTTCAGCTCCAGGTACTTTGCTAATCGCTTCTTGAACATCGGCATTTTTATGTGGAATTGTAGCAACAGCGATCGATTGATCAATATGTAGTTCACGTGTCTTCCCATCTTGTCCAACTCGGCCATAATCATATAATCGATAGGTGGTATCAGAACTTTGCTGTGTTTCAAGCACGAGTGTTCCTTCTCCTAATGCATGAATCGTGCCACTTGGAACATAAAAGAAATCACCTGGTTTAATTTTCACGCGGCGAAGCAACTGATCCCATTCATCCTTCTCAATCATACTAATGAAATCCTCTTTTGTTTTCGCAGTATGCCCGTATATCAGCTCTGCTCCCTCTTTACAATCAATAATATACCAGCATTCCGTCTTACCAAGCTCGCCATTTTCATGAACATTGGCATACTCATCATCTGGATGGACTTGCACAGATAAATCTGTATTTGCATCTAAAATTTTCGTCAGGAGCGGAAATACCTTTGTCGGATGGTTTCCAAATAGTTCCGGTTGCTCTTCCCAAAGTTCAATTAATGTTTTGCCGGCAAATCGCCCATTTTTAATAATAGAAGGACCATTTGGATGGGCAGAAATAGCCCAGCATTCTCCCGTATGGTCAGATGGGATCTCATAGCCAAATTGCGTTTTCAGGGCCGTGCCGCCCCAAATTCTTTCTTGAAAAACAGGTTGTAAAAATAAAGGTTCCATCATGTTGTCATCCTTTCTTCCGTCTCACTACATATTTTTGCAGAAATTGCAGGGCCAACAAAGCGAGGAATGCACCAAGTGAATCCAAGCCTACATCCCATAACGAACCTGTTCTGTCAGGAATGAAAGCTTGATGAATCTCATCTGTTGCCGCATAACTTGTTGTGATCATCCATGCCCGTAGAAATCTATTTTTCTCAAAACTATTGTAGAATAAAATGGCGAGAAAGCCAAATGCTGTCAAGTGGACTAACTTTCGGAATAGAAAGTTTACATGGGCTGCTACTTCCTCTGATATCGGCAATAACTGCAAAATCAGAAGTTTCGTCTGACCGCCTGTTGATACGGGTAATGCAGTTGTCACGAATATGGCGAGACAAACTAGAATTGCAGCTCCAAGCCAAATATACTTCTTTTTCATATACTACTTCCCTTAGCTATTGTTTTCCCTTTCACAATCATTATGTAGTATAATGCGAGCTACCAAATGTGTCAAAAATAACCCTATCAGTCAATAATCCCCATTTTCAAAAAATGAAGATTGTCCCAACTCGATGAAACTTCACTTTAAATACTTATAAATAGTTTGCAAGGTTTGCACCTCGATGTCTTGATCACCATATCTTACTTGTTCATAAGCCTCTCTTACTAAATCCAAGTTTTGTTCATGACTTAGTTTTTTAAGCACCTCACGCGGCGTCATAGAAACATCGATGTCCATGTCTTTACCGTGCAGCTCTACTAGCTTTCGATAAATGAATCGCGCTTTTTCTTGGTTCGAAAGCGACTCGTAGCGCACTTCGCGATTGAATAAGTGTCTCATCATATTCTTTGCCTTTGCCTGCTGTTCTCTTCTCCATTCTTGCCAATCAAAAAGACTCTCCTTCTCATCTATGTATTGCTCCGTTTCCCTATCCATTGATGTACGACTAAAAATTTCCTTAACCTTGGCAATCAATTTACGAAAAAGCTTGAGAAGATGTTGACGTACTTTTTTGATTAATAATAATAAGGCTAGGATGAGAATGACACCGACGACAACATAGGCGATATACGTCATCATCATATCTAGAAATTCAGCGAAAGCAGACTTTTCTCCAGCTGGGAGATCAGGCATCACCGGTGAGGCAGGAGCCCTCTCTTCCATCATTGGTTCGAGTTCCTTTTCCGCTGATTGTCTAAAGATAAAACCCATCATTGCCCTAAAACCATCCCAGAGCCATTCACGAATTTTCCCGAAATTAGAGATCGCCAGAATAACAAGAAATGTTCCCAGCAAAAAAAGACGATTTTGACTTTGGATCGTGCGACTAATAAAAGGTTTTTGCTCTTGCGATAAAGTTGAGGATTTCAACGTTTCATCATTCGAAACGAATAAAATGATGCCAACTAATCCAACACCGCAAATGGAAAACACGGTTAAATACGGTTGAAAGAGAGAATGATAGCGAAACAGAAAATAACTAGCAAAATAAATAAGCAACCCACCGTACCACATAAAAAGAAGCGGCAGCGCCGATGAATTCCCTAAATAAGTCAAGCCCCTAAAGACCACCACGCCCTGAATAATCACTAGCAATATTTGTATATACCAGATGTCTGAAAAGAGCCATGTAGGCAGAAGCTCAAGGCCAATCGCTAGCAATATATAAAACCACCATTTTTTCTGTGGCCATACAGATCGCAGTACAATCCCAAGGAAAAATAAGCCCCATAAACTAAAAAGCCAACCCCATAGTTTTTCAGTCCCTACGAGAAGTACACCTGCCATTAAGACAAGTGGAAAGGCAAGTAATAACTCAATCATTCCATGGTAAAAGGAGGTCCTTAATTGCTTCATCACGTTCATCTCCTTTCCCTCACTAATTTGCTTGTTTTAATGGGATGTTCAGATCAAGTGGATAAACGGCTAGGTTCGCGCCGTCCTGGCGCAACGCCGTTTTGATCCACGTCCTGTGGGCCTAATTCAAGGATTTCCACAGAATTCCCACGAGCTTCTAATTGCTTTATATATTCATTCATTTTCTTTGTCACAATCGCGGTAATGATTAAAATATCCGTCCCCTCTATTTCTCGCTCTAGTTCATCTTTGAGAAAAAAATCAAAATATGTGCTGGAACCAATCTTTAACTTCGCCATTGTTTCGAGTAAATACAGCAAGTGCTGTCCACCATTGGCTGGGTCAATGCGGATCGGCTGTTTATCCATTTCGTTAAAATAACTATTACACCCAAACCCCGTATCAATCCCATTATCAAGCGCATATTGAGCGATAGAGGCAGCATAGGATATTGCCTTTTCCATTAAGGGCTCATCCACAATCGGCCGCCATATATCCTCTGTTTGATTGAAATTCACATATATCATTAAATGATGATCTGCAGAAAAATCCTTTTGACTAACCTGCATTGCCTGCGCTCTTGCCGTTGCCTTCCAATTAATTGTATTCAATGGATCTCCCGCACTATATTCCCGAACTCCCGCAATCAAAAATGGATCTTCCATGATCCAACGACGAACTACGACATCTCCTAACCAACTATGAGTGGGCAATGGAATATCATCGATTGAAACCAAACGGGGATACACAATTATTTCCGCTTTTGAGGGAACACTTTTGAAAACTTGGCCAAATCCAAATATATCACCGGTTGTTAAAGAGACCGTTTCAAAGCGGTAATGTCCCCTCTTTTGACACGTTAACATTTGTCTTCTTCTTACTTGTTGATAAGGCATTAGACTAAAAAGCGTGCGATGAAAGTCACCACCAGCATGCACCTCATTATCCAAATTAGAACGTTTCTGAAATTGCAGATTGGCATCAATTTTTGACTCTAGCCGCAGCCAGGGTACAGGTAACAATTTTTTATTCGCTATTTCATCGACCATTTCAATGCTCTCACCTGTAAAAACTGCCTCCTTGCTAAAGGAACGACGATAGTGAATTTTCGTAAGCCCCCAACGATCAAATACAAATATTTGCCCAATAATAATGACAATCGTCATGACGATAAACCAAGCAATATTCATTTGGAAACGAGGCCTTTCCCGATATTTTCCTCTGTCGGCACAGGAATTTCTCGTAAAATTTCATCTAAAATGTCATTCGCTTGATTTTCTCCTACACGCTTCATTTGGGTTAAGATGATCCGATGTCCTAACACCGGCTTGACTACTGCCTTTATATCATCCGGGATCACGTATGCTCTTCCCTTAATCGCTGCATAGGCCTGTACTGCTTTGAGTAAGGCTTGGCTCCCACGCGGGCTCACCCCTAGAGCAATATGTTCATGGGTTCTTGTTCTTTCAATAATATCCACTATATAACGATAAAGATCTTCACTCACATGGACTTGGTGATAAAGCTGTTGAGCTTGCAAAATAGTCTCTCGGTCTGCCACAGCCTCAATCTCTTCAGCCGGATTTCTTTCTTTAAATCGTTTTAGAATGGCGAGCCCCTCGTCTTTCGTCGGGTAGCCTAAATGAATCTTCAATAAAAAACGATCCAACTGTGCTTCCGGTAAAGGAAAAGTCCCTTGGCTTTCTAGTGGGTTTTGCGTAGCGATTACCATAAAAGGGCGATCCAAAAGATGAGTTTCTCCATCAATCGTTGTTTGTCTTTCTTCCATACATTCTAGTAAACTTGATTGCGTTCTGGGGGTAGCACGGTTAATTTCATCTGCTAGTACAATATTCGTAAAAATAGGACCGGACCGAAATTCAAATTCTCCTCGTTTCTGATTGTAAAAGTGGATCCCTGTGACATCAGACGGTAATAGATCAGGAGTAAACTGGATCCTTTTAAAAGAGCAGGACAAAGACTTAGCCAATGTTTTGGCCATTAACGTCTTTCCGGTTCCAGGTACGTCTTCTAGCAAAACATGGCCTGAGGAAATAAGGGCAACTAGAAGCAAATCAATGGTCTCATCCTTTCCTACTATGACCTTTTGGACGTTTTCTTTTAACTGATTCGCTAGTTCTTTAATATCGAGTGACTCCATCCATTTTCCTCCTCGTGAGTAATCGAGTTTATGTAGTAAAAAATCTTAGGATTTTGGAATAATCATAGATTTAAGCAATCTCCATATGAACTTCTTTTTAAATTATGTATTCTATTTTGTAAGCGGAACCATTCGTTTGCGAAAGGGAAACCACTCAGTGGCGGTTTCACAAATAATACTTTTATGTTTATTCATCAAGTAGACCAAAATAGTATTTCGTCACGGATGAAAATGGTTTGTTTTTCTCTAAAACCCAGGATGGGAATTCAGGTTGATTCACAGCATCTGGTAGTCCTTGTGTTTCTAAACAAATTCCCAAATGTTTACGGGCTGGAACACCCAAAATCTCGCCTTCTTCCTCCAATTGATTCGCTGTATACACGACAACCCCTACTTCATCTGTTTCGACTGTAAGCGTGCGTCCACTTTCAGGATCCGCAAGAATAATTTCATCACAATGATTATTTTTTAGTAGGAAGGGATGATCATAGCCACCACCGACAAGTTTATTTTGTGGATGAGTGGACACCACTCCGTTTTTAATAGGTTGTCCTTCACGAAAGTCAAAAGCTGTCCCTTCAACGTCAATGAATGTACCTGTTGGTAGTAACTCTTCATCTAATTCCAAAAATTGGTCACTTTTCATCGTAAGGGAATGATCAAGAATATCTCTCTTTAAATCTCCACTTAAATTAAAATAAGAGTGGTTTGTCACATTGAGAACCGTTTTTGCATCCGCCTTTCCAGAATAATGAATCATAAACTCATTATCATTCGTAAGAGTATATGTGACTCTCATTGCAAGGTTTCCTGGATAGCCTTCTTCTCCATCACGGCTAAAATAAGCAAAATGCACTTTCGCTTGATTAATATCTTCTTCATAGGAAGAATTCCAAAGAACTTTTCCGAACCCCTTTTCACCACCATGAAGGTGATTGCCATTTTCATTTTTGGCAAGATCGTACGTCTTCTCGTCTAAAGAAAAGGTAGCCCCTCTTATCCTTCCAGCAATACGCCCCACTACACAACCAAAGTTAGCAGTATCTTGGACATATCCATCAAGCTGATCATATCCGAGAACGATATTCTCTAAGCGCCCTTCACGATCCGGCGTTACCATTTTGGTAATGATACATCCATAATCAATGCAAGTGACTTCCACGCCATGTACATTTTTCATGGTGTAGGAATATACGGGTGTATCTCCTAAATAACCGTATATACTTTTTGTTACCTCCATATCCATCCGCCTTTCCTGAGTTATACATATTAAATGATAGACCTCCTTGAGCAAACAGTCAATTTGAAATGCAAGAATCGTCACATCTTTTTGATTTTTTTTGGCATAAAAAGGGAGAAAAAGGAAAGGATTGCCACCGCTCTTTCGTACAAACCAATATCTTCTAGTAAATTTAGCCAAAATATAACAAATAGCTCCATTCGTACACGCAAATTGAACTGGATCAGCTCAGGATTGCACACGAAAGGAGCTATAAAAGGATTAAAATCAAAAAACTAGCCAATTCTTTGTCGTGTCTATGAAACTATCATTTGTATTGATCAGCTAAATCTCCAATAACCGGAATTTTAAATGTTTGTTTCTGGTAAGCTTTTACCATGCAAACAATCCATAGGGCCAATGTGAGGCCATTTACTAGAAAAACAAGCAACCAGCCAATAAATGGAATATGGCCCAATACATATTTAATAATTAACCATGCTACCGTTAAAATCGTCGACTGTAACGCATGGAAACGAATAAATTTATTGTCCTTCTCTAAAAAGAAAAAGATGATGCCTGTTACAAATCCACCAATGTATGAAATCAACGCCGCAATATTTTCATCCAAACCTGATGATGTTTTCGCATGGCTACCTGATTGTTGAGAGGACTCTTCAACAGTAAGATTGCTCTCCGTCGAATTCTGACGATTCTTCGCTTCATTTGTTTCTTGAGCATTTTCAATGTTCTCTTTTGGTTCGTTGTGGCTGTCTTCATTCTTGTTTACTTCATTACTATCCATTGACCCCTGTTCCTCTGGATTCTCTTCGCCCTCATTTGGGTTTTTCGGATCCACCTGACTCATACGAATCCCTCCTTTTCCTAAAATATTGAATATTCATCTTTTTACCAAAGTACAATACTTTTATTCTAGTAAAAAACAACACAAAATTCCCGTACTGAAAGACCTATGTGTCTTTCTCCCTCTATTTTACTAGTTGTTTTTTATTTTAAGGAGGGGCTTCTCCATCACTTTTTTACTTTTTCTCCATATTTTCCCGGTAATCTTATATTCCGAAAACGATCTGGTGTTCTCCTCGATATGAAGCGCTAACCCTCAGGATCCCGGTTTATCCGTTAAGTAGATTTTATCTTGATAAATCCCTTCTGTTTCAAACAAAATGATTTCGTTCAATCCTTTTTTTAATAATGGCCCTGGAATATATAGTTTTTTCTGTGGTCCGATCTTCCAAAAGCGGCCAAGGTTAAATCCATTCACAAATGCAACACCCTTGCCCCAGCCTTGAAAATCTAAAAAGGTATCGTGGATCTCTTCGACCTCAAACTGAAATTGATGAAATGCTGCGCTTCCTTCTTTAAACTCTTTGCTAAAATCAACCTGATCGATATTATCTAAAGGGAGTGGATAGTGTTGCCATTCACTTTGGTATGCTCCGTTGATAACTACACCATTTTTGATCCCTTTTCGTTGTTCTTCCATTTTAATCGAGTAATTGACTCTTCCCATATTTTCAACAAGAATATCTAATGTATTTTCCTCCGCCGTTAATTCAAAAGACTCCTGCACAGGAAGTTCCAGATCATATTTTGTACATTTCAGTTCTTGATTAATATAGACATGGGCGCGGTCATTCGCATTGACTAAGCGAAAATCCTCAATTTTTCTCTTCTTCCCAATATTTGTTCTATATAAAATATAACCGTAATTTTGATCCAATTTTTCCATCGGCAATGTGTAATCGGAGTAAATTGGCTCAGAAAGAGAATCTAATGTCTCAAATAGAGATACTCGATTCTTACATTGGACCTCCCCATACTCTTTTTTAATAATTTCAGTGGAAAATGCTACCTCTGGAATCTTAGTTGTTTCTGATATGACCTGTTTAAAGGCCTCATATTTAGGGGTTGTATCGCCCCATTCTGTTAAAGGCGCATCATAGTCATAGGAAGTCGTATCCGGTAATAATTTTTCATAATAATTCGCACCACTCATAAAGCCAAAATTGGTGCCACCATGGAACATGTAAAAGTTCACATGCCCTACCTCTAAGACGTCCTTTAATTCCTGGGCCGCACTCTTCTCATCTCTTGTATGATGTTCAGCATCTCCCCAAGCATCAAACCAGCCAATCCAGAACTCCATCACCATTAACGGGCCTGTCCCGTTATTAAATTCCTTTAGCTTTTTAAAATGCCCTTTTAAATTAGATCCGCAATTTACCGTTGGAAAGGCCAGTTCTTGAATAGATCCATTTTCTAGCATATCATGCCAAGGACCATCTGATGTCACTAACGGAACAACACATCCCTTTTCCAGCATCATATTCGCAACAGCACGCATATATTGCTTATCATTTCCATATCCACCGTACTCATTTTCAACTTGCATCATGATAATCGGGCCGCCATAATTTACTTGTAAAGGAACTAACTGTTCAAATAAAACCTGAAAATATTCGTCGACATGCTGTAAAAACGGCTCATAATGGCAGCGAATCCGCATATTTTCATCTTTTAATAGCCATGCAGGCAATCCGCCAAATTCCCATTCCGCACAAATATAGGGCGAAGGGCGAATAATCACCCATAAATCTAATTCTTGAGCAATCGAGATAAATTCAGCAATATTGTACATACCTTTAAAATTAAACATTCCTTTTTTAGGCTCATGCACATTCCATGGCACATATGTCTCAACCGTATTACACCCCATTGCTTTTAGCTTTTCGAGCCGATCTCGCCAGTATTCGGGAACAACTCTAAAATAGTGAAGAGCTCCCGAAATGATTTTAACTGTCTCACCATTTAATAAAAATTCATCTTTAATCGCAAATTCATTCATCTTTTTCATAGTAGTCAGGCATCCTTTAACGAATCTAGTAGTATTTTACTTTCCTTGGTTATTCTCAAAACTTGATTCTCTAATAATTAATTTTGTATCGATTAAAATTTCTTTTTCAGTATCCTTCTTTTCAATGATTTTCTTTATAACCTCGATAATTTCAGACGTTAAAACCTCATAATTGTGGTTGACCGTTGTAAGACTTGGGTGAACGATATCAGATGGAAAAATATCATCATAGCCAACGAATGAAAAATGATCGATCGATACTTTATGCTCCCGACATTCTTTCAATGCCCCATAAATCACCATATCGTTGATCCCAACAATAGCGGTAGGCAGTTTTTTATTTGTTAGCAGACGTTTCATTGCAACTCTACCATCGTCGATTCCAAATCCCGAATAAATCTGCCATTCATTGTGAAATTCTAAATTGTTGTTCTCTAACTCTTCTTGAAATGCTTTAGCTTTAATGTCTGCGGTTGAAACGCCTTCCTCTCCCCCAATTAAACTAATATCTTTGTGGCCAAGGGAAACGAGATGATGGATAATTGATCTCATTCCCTCTTCCTCATCCGTCCTAATCGTATGACAATCAACACCTTCCATCTGACCATTCACCATAATAAGAGGGACCCGCTTCATCACTTCTTTCATTTCCACAATTTCTTCTTCTGTGGGTTCTGATTTATTAATACGTCCTCCCATAAAAACGATGCATTCGACTCGTCTTTCTACAAACTCACGCAAATGGGCTGATTCCATTTCCCTGCTATTCATGGAATTCCTAAGCAGAATCGTATAACCTTGTTCAAAAGCCTTCCTCTCAACCCCAATATAGGTTTGGGAGAAAAACGGGTTGGTAATATCCGGCAAAATAAAGCCAATCATATTCGTTTGCTTTTTCGTTAAACTTCTTGCTGCTTCATTCGGCGTAAACTCAAGCTCTTCCATTTTTTCAAGTACGCGCTTTCGAGTACTTTCCTTTACTAATGGATTCCCCGTGAGAACCCTTGAAACCGTTGTTGGCGATACATTCGCCACTTTAGCAATGTCATAAATGGTTATATTTTTCTTTTTCATATCAGCTTTTTACCTCGTCTTTATTGGAAACGCATTCCATATTTACTATAGAATATCATAAATAAATACTTTTATTTTCATAAACAGATCCCTTAATTTTGGTACCGGTTTCAATGAAAGATATTATTTTATTTCTACATTAGATAAAACGATTGTTGTCACGGACTGTTTATCCAATGAAATTTTAAAACCATTATGATAAACGGGAATTTGCGATTTTTCTAGATTCTTTTGTATGGTTGTTTCATATACGTCTGCGAACTTAGTATCAAACCGAAAAGCGCTTAAGTCATACTCGAGTTCCTCTTCTGAATGTTGATTTCTAACCACAATCGTAAGCTGCTTGGTCTTCTGATCATAAGCTGCAACAGAATATCCATTATCCGTCTTGATGATGGTACTTCCTGGTCGAATAAAGCGGCTGAAATTCCCCATGGCATAATATTGCTTGGTCAAATCATAATTTTCTTCCCCGCGAAAATCAGAGTGAATAAATCCCCAATTATTTTTTGCGCTTTCATCCTCGACCGCTTGCCAATAGATCCAAGCAGCAGGTTGTAGCAAGCGCAAATCAAAAATAATCCGCTCTGCCAGTTCCATTACACTGCTCATATCATCATGATTATGTGGTTCTGTCCCGCCTGTTCCATATTCAGACATCCATAACCTTTTCTTGTTTTCCGCAGCTAATTCCCGAAGTTCCTCTAACTGGCTGCCGTTATAGGAATGTGTATTCATTTGCGCTATTTTATCAATGGTTTCTTCATCATAGCCTTCTGACAACTCCCACCGCTAAAGCAGTGGGGTTCTAGGATACAGAGGCATATTGCTCTCTAACCCACTTCTCAAACGGTACCCTTATCTTTCCTTTCGAAAAGAGTTTCTACCGTAGCACTGGTGGGCGTTCTCCTAGAACATTAACGGACGTATTGCGTTTAGCAAGGCACTTCTCCAAGCAGGCACGGGACCCCTTGTATGCTTCTCGTTCCGCTTTCTCTTGGGCGTTGTCACGACCAATCAGCTTTGTGCTTAGGTGACAAACCAACGCAACGTTTGACTGGACGATTGTTTTAAACGGGCAATTTCCTGTTGATGCAGTTGAACAAAGTTATCCCATTCGTCTTTGCATAGATCCACGTCAATGGACTCTAGCTTTTCATCTGTGTGCCCGATTAGGAAGGCACTATATAAATCACGTTGGATCCGACATTCGCCAACATCATTCCAACGGTCTGAGAGTTGTTTTTTCATATTTTTACCGGATAGATGGTTGAACTGACTCGCCTTTACGGCATATGTATCGATTTTTTTAATGGAATGGCCATGATATTTTAGCTTTCGGTCCATAATCGAAAGAAGCATGGCGGGTGCACGGCGAGCGATTGACTTGCCAAACCGTTTCTTGGAGTTCATTTTTCCATTTTTGTTATGGCGGGTTGTTTTTTTTGAACGTTTTTGCAGTGATTGAAACCGCATCGTTTCCACTCGGACATCCAAACCAAGCTCTAGAATTTCATTCGCTAACTTTTCATGTGACATCTTTCGCGCGACAGCGATTTTACGATACAATTCCTTACGCTCACGACGAAGTTGAAGATAACGATTGGAAAATACCCATGTCATTTTACCTTTTTTAGTCACACCATTGTCATGATAGTTGTGCGGATTGGTGGCACGTTTTGACCTATCCATCGCTCGCTGAATACGACGAAGTTTCTTCTCATCAGGATCGCATTCTGGAGCTAGTTCTCGAAGTTGTACAGTCTCTTTACTACTAATGGCAATGGTAGAGGTACCAATGTCAAGACCTACTCGTTTGGTTTTATCATCCACCACTTTTTGATTACGTTTGATTGGTGGATAACCTTCTTGAATGAGCTGCACAAAGTAACGAACCTTGCCACGTACTTCACGTTTTAGGATCCGCACATACTTGGTCTTATCCATTAAGGCCCTTTGGGCATATTCATCACTTGCTTTTGGCGAAACAGGCATGCAAAGCCAATTTTTAGGCTTAGGGCGTTTCTTTGTTGGTTTATCTCCCCAAAGAATGTGGCCATTCGCATACCGCAAGCCTCTAGTGTTTAATTTATTTTCAACGGAAATATCATCATTAAACGTTTTAAAGTGCACTTTTTTGGCTTTTCCAAAATGAAGTTTCTCTACTGCTTGAAAAGCTCTTGTCGCCAATTTTTGTGCTTCCAAGCTACCGATATTTTCCTTGAACTTGGCTTGGACTGGTTTCACGAAATCATGCAAACCATATTCCGTAAATCCATAGGCCTTACGGACGTCTGATAGTTGTTTGTTGCGTTCTTTCGACTCAGGTTCACGAAGCAAATCACGGTACGTTTGATCTGCCTTCACACGTTTATGACGTTTGAGAGCTTCACCTAGACATGAATTGTAGACGTTACGAGCAATCTTGAATTTCTTTTCTAAACGGTGTTGTTGCCAAATAGGAATATGTAGTGGAAGTTCGATTGTATAGGTGGGGGTATTCTTTCTTGCCATAGGGATCAACTCCTTTATTCAGGAATATCTTTCTACACTATTTTAAAGTAGAATACGAGGGGGGGATAAACGAAATAGTTGTGTTGTTGCCTATATACCTCATATTCTTGTCTTCTATTATACCATATTTATAATAGTTTTACAAACTAATGTTCCTATACTTTTAAATTTGGAAACGAACAAAGCCTCAATTCCACCCTCGCCATCACCCCTGAAGGAATTGGGTTTTCCGCTCGGAAAATCTGTAATAATCCCTAGACCGATCTAATTTTCCCATCACCTTCTCTAAAGACATTCGCACTGTTTTGTTAAATGATCTCCTCCTTTTCAGGAAACCGGTTTCAAAAAATAAGGTAGAAAGAATAATAGACTTGCTTTCTTGCGATTTTTTCATTATATTGAAACCGGTACCAAAAAAATGTATGTCATACTGATCTCACTATGAAAATAGTAAGATAACTGCTGCATTATATACAGCTTACGATCAATTGGTAATTTCTGTCAATGGGGATTCCTATACTATTTTGAAATCTTAAAGATTAATGCACTTCTGTAAACGAGGCAGAATTAGAAATACCTTTACTAAATGTCTATGGATCCAAAACATAGATTATTGTAAAAGAAAATGTAAACTTATTATAAGGCGTAATAAACAAAGGGCATAGTTAGCTTAGGTATCGATTTGAGGGGGGACTTTTGCATGAATTCATTCACCAAAAAACTAATAAATGAAATCGTAGAAGCAGCGAGCAAATATCGTTTGAAAAATGATGTCGAACCAATTCAATTAAATGGTTACCAAACGTATCTTAAAACGGGCGATCGCTTAACTTTCGAACAGCAATATTTTGCTCGTAGAAAGCAATTAAATGTACTAGCTTTAGATGTTTTGATTAGGAAGGATATGGAAAGTGTACCCCTTTTGGAAGAAGTCATTTTCCATATCTGTAATGAATATTCTTGGGCACTACCTGCCCATATTCCGATTGATGATCATAGCCTTAGTTACAAAAGTAAGAAGGTAATAGACTTATTTGCCGCAGAAACAGCCCAAACACTTGCAGAGATTGTTGAATTGATTGGTGATCACTTATCCGATTTTATTAAGCAACAGGTTTATGAAGAAATCGATATTCGGGTTTTCACGCCATTCGAGGAAAAAGCTTGGCATTGGGAGCGATTAAGAAATAACTGGAGTTCGGTCATCGCCGGCAGCATTGGTTTAGCCGCTTTATCAGCTTTGCCCGTGCATTCTGAAAGACAAAAGCGAATGTTGAAACGTCTCGAAATCTCCTTTGCCCATTATTTAGAGGGTTTTAAAGAGGATGGTGTTTGTGTAGAAGGTGTCGATTATTGGGCATATGGTTTTGGCTATTACTGCTACTTCGCTGAAAAATACACCCGTCTTTATCAAGATGATCGATATATTCGTGATCAAAAGATTAAGAGTATCGCGGAATTTCCATTTTATTCGCTGATTGGAGAAAATCGCTATGTTCCCTATTCCGATGCCAGTAACCATTCGGAACTGCCAAGTGGTTTACTTTGTTACTGCCAACAAACGTTTGATGTAGCTATCCCGCCAGTAACAGAAGCGACCTCACTTTATTCTGATAGCTGTTACCGTTGGGCGCCGATGTACCGTAATTTAATTTGGACGACAAAGGCTTGCAGGGCAGAGGTTGTAGAAACAAGCAGACATTATTTTCATGATTTTGAATGGTTGGTGATACGAGATTTAGAAAAGGGATTCGTTTTTTCAGCGAAGGGCGGAGCAAATAATGAAAGCCATAATCATAATGATATTGGTCACTTTATCATCGGAGATGGCCATGATTTATTTTTGACAGATTTGGGGGCTGGGGAATATACAAGAGATTATTTTGGTGAAAAGCGCTATACTTTTCTAGCAAACCGGGCTCTTGGACATTCCTTACCATTGATTCAAGGAAAAGAACAAAAAGCGGGTGAATTTCAAGCAGAAAATGTACATTTTCAGGTGTTTAATGAACATATCAGTGAGTTTTCACTTGAGATGGCTGAAACATATCCGGAGGTTGAAGGGCTCCAGTCCTTTCACCGTAAATGGGTTGTGGATGAACAGAAAAAATCCGTGCTACTAGAAGATGCTCTTTCATTCAAATCCTTTGATCAAGCCATCGTAACCGAGAATTTTGTTAGCCTTTTCAAACCGATACTATTAGACAATCGGATTATATGGCGAGGGAATGGTAGTGAATTGATCTTAGAATTTGACCGAAATATCGACACACCGAAAATCATAGCAGATGTCTTCTCGGACCATGATGGCGTTCATACAAACGTCTATTTGACTCAACTAGAGAACAAACAAAAGAACTGTCAATATGCTCGGCGTTATTCATTCAAACTGGAAGAATTGGAGTAGATATTCATTCTCCTATTGGTTATTGGAGTGGAAATTGTAATAATGGCAATCAAACAGCAACGATCAAGAGAGAATTGTGACCAGAATTGATCGTTGGCAGGAATACGGTAACGATCCGTAAAGAGTCGTTACCGTAATTACGGCGGTGATGAGGGAAATGGGGATAATTCAGAGGTAACCATGGCCAAACACGCACAGAAAAATTATGTAAATGTGGTCAATTTCTGCTACTTTCGTCGAGATTGCAAATCCTTTTCAACAACATCTTTTATCCAGCGTTCAATTGTTTCATGTCTCCAACCTCTTGTTTTACCAATACGAGCATCGTGTTCCGGAAACTGCCCCCTGCCAATTAAAACAGCAACTTTCCTACGATCTCCCCATCCCATTTTTTCAGTGATGTTCCCTATTTCAGTTTGACTCAAATATACCTTTTTTCCTTCCACGATAATCTCTTCTTCCTTTAATATTCGATATCAAAGTCTTTTTATTTTTATCTAAGTTTTTTTAGGCACTCTTCTATTAATAAACCTAGGTACATAGGATCATCGATAGACATAGCTCTTGCTTTTGTCAATTCTTTTTCATCAACCTTTGACCAATCAAGAACAAAACCGTTTTCTAAAGCTAGACAACGAAAAAATTCACGTTGAGTTCGCCCGTTTCCTTCCCTAAAAGGATGCACAGCATTTACTTCGCTCATATAATACGCAAGTCGTTTCGCAAATTTTGGGACATCCTTTATCTTTTTTAAATAGTTTTCGTTGGCTAACTCATCAAAAACACCATTAATATAAGATTCGATATACTCAGGATAAGCAAAACTTTTTACATCATCTAGTTCAGGATAATATTTTGTCATAGATACGGTTCTGGTTTCCCCGGCCCACTCATAAACATCTTGAAACAAATATTCATGTATTTCTTGCAAATGTTTATAATCAAAGCTACCTTTTATGGGATTATTGAACAACTCAAGCATGGCTAGACCAACATATTGGCCTTCTTGTTTGTGCAAGGTATCTTGATCTCTTATGTCTAATTTGTTTATTAATACATTTGTATTCGGATAACAATAAGGATCCTTAAAATCCATAATTTACATACCTTTAAAAGCTTGAACAACTTCTTTTCTAGTGATTTCGCCTTTTCCGTATCGTCTTAATAATTCTTCCGCTTTTTCAGATAGATGAAAACCTTCCATTCCTAAACTTGCCTTTACATACTCTAATCCTTTTTCAACATCCTTCATCGGTTTTTTGATTTCAGTCACAATAATCGAACTCCTTAACTTATTTTACTAAGTTATATTATACCTCATTTTCGTTGTATTTTACAACAAACAGAGATCTTTGGAAAGAGATTGCAAAACCATGTTTATTCCTCATTAAAAATAGGCATCTAATTTTCCGATGCCTATAATTTATTTATCTAATTATATTTTAAAGCATTTTCCTTTTATTTCTGGGCCTTTTCTTCCTCATTTCGAACTAATTCTTCTTCGTATTTTTCCCTCATAAGCGTATTTAGATCCATCTGATCATCCTCAATATATTGGTATAAGGCATCATAAACCTTGTCATCATCTTGATATTCAGATTTCTTCTCAAGTGGTTCAGCTACTGGAAGAGAGAAAAGTGCTTCCATATTTCGGTTCTCCCACAGATCTGGATCTAACTCTAAAGCTTTTTCTACCGCTGAACCATCATCATAAAGATGGGCGTACGGTACAGAGAGAGGTCCGCCTATAAAGGTATTATTCATTAACTGCTCATCTGAATACCAAAAGTCAAAAGCCTTCATAATTTCTTCCTTATACTCACTAGTAGAGCTAACCCCCATTGCCCAGCCGCCAGCAGGAACACCATTTTCTGGTTCTGGATAGGTTGCAATATCCCAGTTAACATTTGCCTCCTCACCTGGATGCATGAACCAATGAGGAGCCATTGCTAATTTTCCTTGTGCAAATAATTCTGGCCATCCACCTTCCTCCCAATGTTCAGGAATAAACGGGTTTCCTGGTATGGAGTAAGCTTCCTTATACATTTCAAAGTACTTTCTAACCGTTTCATTATTTGGCCATAACGGTTCATCCGTTTCTGGATCAACTAGATTCCCTGCTGTCCAAGCAATAGGAGCCCCAGACTTTGGCATATATAACCCTTGATACTCGTTGCCATTTCGCTCTCCGGTTACCTTTTCAGCCAAGGCAATTACTTCGTCCCAATTCATCCCATCTTTAGGATACTCAACACCAAATTGGTCAAAAATATCTTTATTATACATGAGCGCAAAACGGTCAGTACTCATAGGGAGCACCCATAATTCATCCCCAGAAAGCTCTTGCCATTCGGCTAAATGATTAGGGTTAAACCGAGAAATATCAAAACCTGATTGTTCGATTAAATCTCTCATATCATAAGTCATTTCAAGTTCACTGGCATATTCTAGCCACCCTTGATCCCAAAACCACAAAATATCTGGTGCCTTTTTTCCAGCAATCAATTCTTGTAAATCCCCTTCAACATGTTCAAAAGTAATATGAGGAAATTTTTCTTCTGCTGGTTTGATAAATGCGTTATTAAAATTCTCTTCATCAGCAAAATGCACTTTTAATGTGATTGGCTCTGGTTCACTATTATCGGCTGAATTAGTCTTTGTTTTAGATGTGCATCCGGCAAAAATGATTACACTACAAACCATGATCATAAAAAAGATTGATGTGCGTTGCTTCATGTAGAATGAACCTCCCTTTTAAATCTTCTACAATTCTAGAAATCTTTTCCTCTGTTTCTCGAATATAGGTGTTTACATCAAGATCCGATTTCACGAGATCAACAAAGATTTCATCACGTGAAATTTCACCTTCAAATTAGTAGGGGGGAGTACAGGACATATATCATACGAACATTGCCATATCCTGTGTCCGTTCCCCCACTGACGCTGCTAAGATTTATGATTTATTACTAGTTGATTCTGCCTCAGCAATTCCCTTTGTTCTATTATTTTTTCGCCTTTTCATCCTTGATACGATTGATTTCTTCGTCGTATTTTTGCCTTAATAGGGTGTTAACATCAATTTGCTCTTCATTAACTAATTCATACAACGCTCCGTCAATCGTCCCCATTGCGCCTTCATTATAATCAGAAGTTTCTTCTGGGGGATCCGCAACAGGAAGGGAATAAAGGGCATCCATATTGCGATTTTCCCAAATCTCTCCATCCCTTTCTATAGCCTTTTCTAAGGCTGATCCATTCTCATATAGATGTTGAAACGGGACATATAGAGGTCCTCTTATAAAGGTATTGTTAAGTAATTGTTCATCAGAAAACCAAAGGTCAAACACCTTCATAATCTCTTCCTTGTGTTCACTTGTTGCACTGATTCCCATTGCCCACCCTCTGGAAGGGACACCATTCTCCGGCTCTGGGTAAGTTGCAATATCCCAATTTATATTTGCTTCTGGGTTTGGAGCTCCAAAAAACTGTGCTACCATTGCTAATTTTCCTTGTTCAAATAACTCAACCCAACCACCCTCTTCCCAGTGTTCAGGAATATATGGATTACCGGGAATAGAATAGGCTTTCTTGTATAGCTCGAAGTAATCGCGAATCTGTTTGTTTTCTGTCCAAGTTGGTTCTTCGGTCTCTGGATCGACAAGATTTCCTGCAGTCCAAAAGATCGGTGCTTCATGTTTTGGCATGTACAGCCCTTGGTATTCGGTACCGTTTCTTTCTCCGGTCACTTTCTCCGCCAAATCAACTACTTCTATCCAATTCATCCCATCTTTGGGATATTCGACACCAAATAAATCAAAAATGTCTTTATTATACATGAGTGCAAAACGACTAGTCATGATCGGAAGAGCCCATGTTTCTCCATTTGCAGCAGCTTGCCATTCTGCCAAATGATTGGGATCAAATCGGGAAATATCAAAACCAGATTGTTCAATTAGTTCTGTCATATCATAAGCTAATCCGTACTCCTCAGCTTCTGCAAATCCACCCTTATTCCAATGAAACAATATATCGGGAGTATTCCCCGCCGCATTTAATTCCTCATAACTTCCTTCCACATGTTCAAATGTAATATAGGGATATTTCTCTTCTGCGGGCTTGATAAATGAATTAATAAAATTCTCATCTTCTCCAAAATGGATCTTTAAGGTTATTGGCTCAGGCTCACCATCAACCGATACCTTTTCCTTATCCTTTGAAGTACATCCGGAAAAAACAACCATACTACAAAGCATCATGATAAAAAGGAAAGACGTGCGAAAACCGAATATTTGCTTCAATACAAAGCCCCCCATTTGTAAGTTCAAAAATTTTATTTAACTCTTGCAATCTCGCACTCTTACAGATCCTCCTTCTTTTGAAATCGGTTTCAAAAGCCGCGTGAGCATTAGAAACCGGTTTCATTTCTTTGTGCACCTTTATATATATGGTAATATAACCCATTTACTTGATATCTGTCAATTACTTTTTTGAATTTTTCCAATCCTTCAAAAGGAGAAAAGGCAATGCCATTTGATAAGTTAACGGTGCAACTAATGTATACATATACCGCCGACTTTCATGCCTAGGGAATCAACCTAGGAGAAAAAGGGCCGACATTAGCCCTTTTCATTATAGCTTTTCAACATTGTAAAACGGTCTCGCAACAAATAGGCTTCCTTTAAACTTCGGTCAACTAAATCTTGCTCAATTCCTAATTGTTCAGGAGTAGTCGGTCCTCCCAATTGTTCCATTAACTCCGTTAAGGATACGGCATCAGGAAGGGATTGAATGATTTTTTTCACTTCATCTTTCTCCTGAGATCCGTTAGGAAGCAGTTTTCCCTCTAGATACCATTTTGGATAAAGGCTGGACAATAAAATCGTGCTAACGCCAACCTTCGCTCCATGTAAAACCTGTCGTCTTTTCTTCTGAAGGAATTCCATTTCCCAATAATGGGATAGATGGTGTTCCCCACCAGATGCGGGGTGAGACTGCCCAAACATTAACATCGCTAATCCGGATTGAATGAGGGAATTCATTAAAATTTTCAATCCCTCTTCTTCCCCTCTAGCAATTTTATCTACTCCTAACATACAATCGTCTAATGCAGATTTCGTAATTTCTGCTGCAAGCGGACAGTATGGTTCTCCTTTTACGAGATGGTCAAATTTCCAATCAGCTAAAGAGGTAAATTTAGCCATCATATCGCCAACCCCTGCAGCAGTCATCGTTTTCGGAGCTGAAGCTAACACCCCAATATCGGCGAATAGAGCGATGGGCGAGGCAGTTGGAAAAGTCTTCTTTACTCCCTTAATAATGAGTGGCGCACCAAGTGAAGTAAATCCATCGACAGAAGCGGCTGTTGGGATCGAAATAAATGGTTTTCCTGTTTTGGCTCCGCAAAATCGCGTAATATCATGAATCGTTCCCGATCCCACGGCTAGCAAACAATCAACTTCATCATGAATCGCTAATAAAGCCTGGACAAGTGCTTGCTCATCCGCAACCACATCGCCAATTTCATTTGGCTCGATCAAACAGATCCCATAGGAAAGATCTAGTTTTTCCAGATAGGTGACCACTCTTTCTCCCGCTGCATGTAATGTATTTTCATCCGCAATCATCAATACATTTTTATAGTTCTTATCGGATAAAAACACAGTAAATTGATCATAAGCATCTGCACCCACCGTCATTTTCTCAATTGTAATCGGGTGATGTTCGTGGGAGCAGGAACAATTTTTATCTGCTTGGTTAACTAGTTCGATTACTTTTTCTGTATCCATTGATGTCATCCCTTTTTATGTCTAGTTTCATTATTTTCTCATCGAGACTTTTCTTCGTACATAGAACCATATTATACCACTTATGAATAACAACAAACCGATCACCATGCTGGAATACATAAAGGTCGCTGTATTTGGTAATTCTTTACCTTTCTTTTGTTTTTCCTCTTTGCCTTTATTTTTGTCTGGATCATTTTTATCCTTGATTGGAACAGCATCCTTATCTCCGTTTGTTTCGGGATCTTTCGTGTCAGGTTTCTTTTCAACAAGCTTTAATCCCTTGATCGCCGTATCCAAAGATTGAATGGCTTTCTTTAAGTCCTCTTCTGACTTGATTGTTGGAAGAGCGGATTCAGCCTCCGTTATCGCTTCTTGAAGAGCTTGAAAAGATTCCTTCGTATACTGACCGTCCTCATTGGCGTATTGCTTAGCCTTCTCTATTAATTTTTCCAATTCAGATACATCAATCGAACTTGCTTGTAAAGGGATCTCCCCTGTTTTAAAATAAGTGGAAATTTGCTCCTCTGACAAAGCAATACTATTGTATACGAGTAGTTCGTCCATTAACCCTTTATAGGCTTGGTCCCAGTAGTTTACCCCTAAACTAAATATAGCTTTTTTAGATGTAAAGACATTTGGAAACCCGCTATCAGAAAATTTCTTTTCACCATTGATGTAGACATTCAATGTCCCCTCTTCAACCGTGAAGGCAAGATGGGACCATTCGCTACTAGGTATCGTCATTCCCGTATTTCCATCAAACCATTCTTCTCCTGACCAAACCATTGTTTCGCCATTAACAGGGCCTCGTGGAACAAGACTGACCCACTGCTCCTCTGTTTGGGCGCCAAAAAAAGTTGTAGTAAATTCCGTTAATTCCTCTGGATTAAGCCATAAGCTTACTGTGTAAGAATCATCATGAATCAGGCCTTCTGGCAGTAAAATTCCAGATGAACCATCAAATTGGGCTGCCTGACCAAATTTCCCATCGGTAAATGGAATCTTCCCTCCAGGAAGATTGATTTGTTCTCCTACCACTTTTCCTGCATCTACATGATTCGTCTGATCTTCTAAATCACCATCAAATGAATAATGAGCAACTAACTTCCCCTCGACCTCAGCCAAGACTGTCACAATAAAGGATTTGGTTGCTTTCGCTTCTCCTTTTGAAATCGTAGCGGTTAAAGTCACTTCTTGATCTTTCTCCCCTGCAGCAGGGCGGATCACTTTCCCTTCCGTTGAAATAATCTTCGGGTGGGAAGATTCCCAAGTAACTTTGGCCCCAGAGATCCCGTCTGTCTGTAACGTAAGATCGGAAGTTACCTCGCTTGTATCCCCAAGATCCAGCTCTTTTTTAGTGAGCTCCACAATCTCTTCATCGCTCCGGTCCAAATCGCGTATTCCCCATATCGATTTTCCTTCATTTGATAAGGCTGTAAACACAATTCCTTCAGAACCTGCAACTGAATTCCATTGTTCTAAAAACACACCTTTGTACGTATTTCCTTCGATCTTTAAAATCGCAGTATAATCATCTTTTAATTCCCAAGTTCCTGTTCGTTCACCTGAAATCGTACCATCATCTTTTAAAGTAATGTTTTGTGCTTTTTTCAGATCCGCCGAAATATCTTTTTCATGATTAATAAATTGATAATTACCTATTATGTCTTTTTGATGGATCTTTTTTAGTTTTTCTCCCGTATAGCGATAAGGAGCCATAACAGGCCAACCATCTTCATTCATAAACATTTGGTGCACTCGTATTTCATGTCTTTCTCCTTTATTTGGAAAACGAGTATGGAAAATATTAAAGGATTTCCCTGTTTCCTTATCATAAAAAGTAGAATTATGACCTGGTGATACATAACCTTCAGTGCCATGATCTTTATATGATTGGAAGGTAAAATTCCCGATAAGTTTAACTCCGAATGGTTCTATAGCTTTATCATCAAAAAAAGACCCTTCTGGCCCGTGGGCATCTATCATATTATTTCCTTCACTGTCAAAGTAAGGGCCATCAGGATTTTCAGAACGGGCAACTCTTAAATTGTAACCTCCGACTGAATCTAATCCACCAAAAGATAGGAAAAGATAATAGTATCCTGTTTCTGCACTGTACTGAATATAGGGCCCCTCGATTCGACTGTGGTTAGCCCCAAGAAGCTTTTTACCATAACCTTGGTCAGGGTATGGTTTGGCTGTTTTTGGGTCGATTTCTAATATGTAAATTCCACCAGAATAAGAGCCATAGACCATCCAAAGTTTTCCTTGCTCATCAAAAAACACATGTGGATCCACTACATTAGGATGGTCTGTTGCATCGTAAGGAGTACCATCTTCACTTGGTTCTTTAACCATACCGGATTTCAAGATAATCCCTAAATCCTTATAAGGTCCCTCTACATTATCAGCAACAGCGACACCCATAGCCGACCTAGGAGAATCTCCTCTAGATGAATTATAGTACATATAAAAGCGACCATCCTCTAACTGGATCACATCGGTTGCCCAAAATGTCTCACTTTCAGCCCATTCAAATGTCTCTTTCATTTCTTCTAATGCATTGGGAATGAGCGGATTTCCTGGGTGAACTCCATCTGCAATTTGTTCCCAGGAAATTAAATTATTAGACTTCGCTGCTGCGAGGTGAGAACCAAACACATAGAATGTATCTTTTACCTTAATAATTGATGGGTCATGGACAGACGCGTTTTGAAATGTTGGGTTGTTTTCCGCTTTTGCAATGGCCGGAAACGGGAATAACAATACAAGCATAATCCCCCATACTAATATGCGTATCGCTCTGTTCTTTGTCATTATTTTTCCCCTTTGCTAATTAGTTTGCTATTGGAGATGTGTTTTCTAAGTTGAAGAACTAACTGAAGACATACTATAGTAGGATTTATGTCTACCCATAAATCAAATTTCTTAAGAAAAAGAGAGGAGGGCTCCTCTCTTTATGATTTTTTCAAACGAATTACGTTCCAAGATAACTTTGGTAATGATGCAGTGATTAGACCACTATCCAAACTAGCATTTCCATTTGTATGTGGAACAACAGCTTGTTTGGTCGCCGTATTAACCTGTTTTAAATCATCGTTTTCAAGCACAATATGCTCGACAATCTTATAGTCTGCAAAGTTACGAATATCGCAATCAAGCTGTAGACAACCTTCAAGATCACGGTTCACCGCAAAGATTGTTAATTCTTCTTGTTCCTCATTATAGACAGCGGTTGTATCTAATACAGGGACATCTGTAAAATCTTTGCTGTCATATTTTGGACTTGAGACGATTGGATTTAAGACTGTTCCTCTTCCGTATTTAGAAGCATGCATATAAGGATAGAAGATTGTTTGTTTCCACGCTGGGCCGCCATTTTCCGTCATAATCGGAGCGATGACATTGACAAGTTGGGCCATGCAAGCAATCTTCACACGGTCTGCATGCTTTAATAGGGTAATCAGCATGGAACCAACTAATAAGGCATCTTCAAAATTATAAATATCCTCCAGCTGCGGTGGTGCTATCGACCATGGCTCGATTTTCTGATCAGCCTCATTGGAATGATACCAAACGTTCCATTCATCAAAAGATAGATTGATCGTTTTTTTGCTGCGTTTTTTTGCTTTAATATAATCAGCGATCGAAATAACGGATTGAATAAAATCTTCCATTTCTAACGTTCTTGCTAAATAGTTGGCAACATCATTATCTCGATTTCCATAGTATTGGTGGAGGGAGATGAAATCGACTTGATCATAAGATAGATCTAGTACAGTCGCTTCCCAATCCGCAAAGGTTGGCATTGTCCGACTGGAACTTCCACAAGCAACGAGTTCAATTGTTGGGTCGACAAGCTTCATCACTTTTCCAGCCTCATTCGCAATCCGACCATATTCTACTGCTGTTTTCTGACCCATCTGCCATGGACCGTCCATTTCATTTCCCAAACACCATGTTTTAATATTATGAGGATCCTGATAGCCATGAGAGCGACGTAAATCACTATAATATGTACCAGAAGGATGATTGCAATATTCCACAAGATTACGAGCTGCATCGGCGCCTCTTGTGCCTAGATTTACCGCCATATTGACATCCGCATTGACAAGCTTGGCCCAATCCATAAATTCGTTTGTGCCAATTTCATTCGTTTCAATCGTTCTCCAGGCAAGTTCTAAACGACGTGGACGATCCTTTTTCGGACCTACACCATCTTCCCAATTGTAACCAGAAACAAAATTCCCACCAGGATAACGAACAAGTGGAACATCTAATTCTTTGACAAGTTCGATAACATCTTGGCGAAAGCCTTGCTCATTCGCAGTCGGGTGGTCTGGCTCATAAATACCGCCATAGACCGCTCGCCCCAGATGTTCAACAAATGATCCATAAATTCGCTTATCCACTTCCGACACTTTAAAATCCTTTTCCACAATCATCTTTGCTTTCTTCGTACTCATTGCTTCTCTCCCTTTCTTTACTCTCGGATAGAGTTGATTTAATCCCGTACAGAGTTGATTTAATCCCGTACAGAGTTGATTTAATCCCGTACAGAGTTGATTTAATCCCGTACAGAGTTGATTTAATCCCGTACAGAGTTGATTTAATCCCGTACAGAGTTGATTTTTCAGGCGTGCGACACGCCTGAAAAATCCAGTATCATTATGCTCCGATCCATTTAGATCCAGCTGGACATGGACATGTTCCAGCTACCATCTTAGCCTTATATTGAACAAGTCCCCCACTATACTTACAGGTTGTTCCGTAAAGTAGAGCTGGGCAAGTTTGACATTGCTGTAATCTTTCTTTATAGCTTTTTTTAGAAACCATTTTTACGCCTTTCTTTTCGGCATCTAACAGCAAATCCTCCACGAGTTCATTAGGAACAATGATACTTTCTGTGCAGCCTTTACAAACTAATTTCACAATCGTCTGTCTCCTATTCCAATGTTAAAACGGCTACTGACATAGCAGGCAATTTGGCTGAAATGGCTTGTCCTTCAGTCTTCACGTCTGTCCATGTAACTGGTTTTACATGTTCTGGTTGATCAAATGTATTATGTGCATCCATCTTATCTGCTGTGAGAATTTTCCCACTCATTTTGCTAGCGGATAAATCGAAGCCACGGAGTTCCAGATTAAGGTCTGCCTCATTCTTATGATCTAGGTTACATAAACTGATATGAACTTTCCCATCCTTATCTTTTGAAGCGGAAACGCTCACTTGTGGTAAAGATTCATCTCCAAATTGATATTGATCAAATTGGCCGTCTACTTGTAGTAAGGAAGCATCATGATGAACTTTAAACATATCAAACACATGATAGGTCGGAGTGAGTAACATCTTTTCTCCTTCCGTTAAAATCATTGCTTGTAACACGTTAACTGTTTGGGCAATATTGGTCATATGGACACGATCCGCATGTTCATGGAAAATATTAAAATGCAAACCAGCAACAAGTGCATCACGAATTGTATTTTGTTGATAAAGAAAACCTGGGTTTGTACCTGGCTCTGGATCAAACCAAGTTCCCCACTCATCAATAATCATGCCAATTCTCTTTTCAGGATCATATTGATCCATGATGGCACTATGTCGCGTAATGAGCGTATTCATATGTAGTGCCCTTTGTAAGGTAATGAACCATTCCTCTTCAGGGAAATCTGTTGCCGAACCTTTTCCTGTCCAAAATTCTCCAGGCATTGTGTAGTAGTGAAGACTTAACCCATCCATCATCCAATGAGCATTTTTCATCAATACTTCTGTCCAGCGGTAATCATCCACATTTGCTCCACCAGCAATTTTGTAAAGTTTGTTATCCCCATAATTCCGGACATACGTTTGATATCGGCGATAGAGATCCGCATAATATTCTGGACGCATATTTCCTCCACAGCCCCAATTTTCATTCCCTACTCCGAAATATTTTAGTTTCCACGGTTCCTGTTGACCGTTTTCTTTTCTCCAATTAGCCATCGGAGATTCTCCATCAAAGGTCATGTATTCAACCCATTCTGACATCTCTTGAACGGTACCGCTTCCAACGTTTCCACAAATATACGGCTCTGCTCCAATCATGTCACACAGCATCATAAACTCGTGGGTACCAAAATGGTTATTCTCCACTACACCACCCCAGTGGGTATTCACCATTCTCTTTCTATTTTCCCGTGGACCAATTCCGTCTTTCCAATGGTATTCGTCTGCGAAGCAACCACCAGGCCAACGTAATACGGGAACTTGAATATTCTTCAATGCTTCAAGCACATCATTTCTAATTCCATTCGTATTTGGAATGGGGGAATCTTCTCCAACCCAAATTCCTTCATAGATACCACGGCCTAAATGCTCTGCAAAATGACCATATATATTTTTATTAATCTTTGATTTTTCAATATCGGTATTAATGACAACTTTGTTATTCATTTGTCTACTCTCCCTATCTCTTTTTCGTAGTAATTATGGGTATGCGGACGATGATGTGCAACTTACCTCCATAGCAAATGGAATAAACAGGACTTCCTTAAGGAATCGAGTATATTCCATTTGCACTTTTAGAGGATGTCCAAGAAGTTTCGTACTCCTTTTTGAACACGCATTTTAGGAGTTTCAGAATAAATGCACATGATTTTCCGATAACTCTTATTTATAAAAAAGCTGATTCAAACGCAACTCATTTTCAAAGGCATGTGTTTTTGTATCGTTATTAATGAGAACTGATTCGATTCCTAACAAATCTGCAAAATCCTTTAATTGCTCACTTGTCACACGATAAGAGAAGCAAGAGTGGTGAGCCCCACCAGCCATAATCCAATTTTCAGCTCCTTGTGACAACGATGGTTGAAGTTTCCAAAGTACTCGGGCAACAGGCAGCTTTGGCATATCCTTTTCAATTTTCACCGCATCGACTTCATTAATCACTAAGCGGAAACGATGACCGAGATCGATAATGGAAGCATTTAAAGCGGCTCCTTCGTGTCCATTGAATACGAGTCTTGCTGGATCTTCTTTACCACCAATCCCTAGTGGATGAACCTCAATCGTTGGTTTCGCTTCAGCGATGGTTGGACACACTTCAAGCATATGAGAGCCAAGTACCATTTCATTGCCAGGCTCAAAATGATATGTGTAGTCTTCCATAAATGATGTATCTTTTCCATCCGCTATAATTTTCATAAGGCGAACAAGAGCAGCTGTTTTCCAGTCTCCTTCACCACCATAGCCATACCCTTGCTCCATTAAGCGCTGAGTAGCAAGCCCTGGAAGTTGACGCATCCCATGTAAATCTTCAAATGTATTAGAGAAAGCTGTATAGCCACCCTCTTCTAAAAAGGCCTTCAGTGCCAATTCCAATTTGGCTTGATAACGGATAGAATCTCGAACCGCACCATCCTGAAGTCCCTCTGGAACAATTGTGTACTGTTCCGCATATTCAGCCATAAGTTGATCAATGTCTTGTTCAGATACAGCTTCAATTCTTTCAACTAAATCACCAACACCATATGCATCAACCGTCCAGCCCAGTTTGATTTGCGCTTCTACTTTATCGCCCTCCGTGACCGCAACATTCCGCATATTGTCGCCAAAACGTGCTACCTTCAAATTGTGACTTTCGGAAACAGCCACTGCTGTACGCATCCAGCTACCAATTCGCGTGCGTACTTCTTGATTTTCCCAATGTCCCACAACAACTTTTCGCTTAATGTTCATGCGACTGCCGATAAAACCAAATTCACGGTCACCATGGGCGGATTGATTTAGGTTCATAAAATCCATATCAATGCTATCCCAAGGAATATCGCGATTGAATTGCGTATGTAGATGTAGGAGCGGCTTTTTTAGGGCATTTAAGCCAGCAATCCACATTTTTGCCGGGGAAAAAGTATGCATCCACGTAATAATCCCCGCACAATTCTCATCCGCATTGGCTTCAAGAAAAAGTCTGCGAATGGAATCTGCTTCTTTTACAACGGATTTAAACACCAATTTATACGTCACAGCTGGATCCTGATCAAGACCAGCAACTATTTTTCGCGAATGCTCCTCAACTTGCTTTACAACATCCTCCCCATAAAGATTTTGACTACCTGTAACAAACCAAAATTCATAGTCTTTTACCTTCAACATAAACATTCACTCTCCTATTAATATTCGACATCATTCGCGGCGTACCAGGCACCAATTATTTTTGCCCATAATAAGCATTGGGGCCATGTTTGCGTAAGTAATGTTTATCTAATAAGTATTGGTCTAGTGGCTCAACATTTGGGTTAAGTTGGAATGAATGCAAGGCCATTTTGGCAACTTCTTCCAACACGACAGCATTATGAACAGCTTCATGAGCATCTTTCCCCCAGTTAAAGGGAGCATGCCCTCCCACCAATACACCTGGCATCGCTTTTGGATCTAATTGTAAGTTTTCAAACGTTTCAATGATCACATTTCCTGTCTCAAGTTCATAAGCTTGTTCAATCTCTTGTTGAGTTAACGGGCGAGTTACTGGAATTTCTCCATAATAATAATCCGCGTGTGTCGTACCAAGCGCCGGAATCGGCCTTTTTGCCTGTGCCCAACTTGTCGCCCATGGCGAATGAGTATGAACAACCCCACCAATTTCTTTAAAAGCTTTATAGAGTGCTAGATGGGTAGGGGTATCAGAAGAAGGGCGTAAATCCCCTTCCACGATATTCCCTTCCAAATCCAAGACAACTAAGTCATCAGCCTTCAATTCAGAATAAGCAACCCCACTCGGTTTAATGGCGACAAGGCCCTTTTCACGGTCAATCCCACTCACATTTCCCCACGTAAGAGTAACAAGGCCATATTCAGGTAATTGTAAATTCGCTTCCAATACTTTCTGCTTTAATTCTTCAAGCATTCTTTCTCCCCCGATCCAATTAAAATATGTGGTTCAAAAAAGAGGATAAAAAGGACCCGTCGGCTAAAGGCGCTGACGTCCTGTCAGCTACGCCGACACTAGCACTTCCTGTGCGTCGAAAGTTCGAGGCGGCGCAGCTTCGAGCAGCTGACTTGTACAGGATGTACTGACTTCTGCGTTGCCCACAGGACGTGGGCGAATTTAGCAGAAGATCATTATCCTGATACATGAGCAGCGGAGAAGCAAGCCAACGAAGAAATTCGCAGTGTCATTTTTACCGGACTTTTTGAACGTCCAATTAGAGACTTTGCTTTTTAATATTTTTAAGTCGCTTCATCACATCATTTTCACCACGGCCAAAATAGTTGTATAACGTTTCATATTCCGCATAAAGCTGTTCATAAACTCTTACACTATCAGGATTTGGTTTAAATGTTTCCTCTTTTACTCCACCCATTTCCTTAGCGGCATCGGTGATATTTTCATAGCCGCCGCGATCTTTTCCGGCTGCGACTGCACCAAACATCGCTGAACCTAATGCAGGGGTTTGCGAAGAGGCAGAGATTTTAATTTCAGTATTCAACACATCTGCATAAATTTGCATCATCAAAGCATTCTTCTCGGCAATCCCGCCACAAGCATAAATTTCGTTTACTGGGACACCACTGTTACGGAATGCCTCTACAATTGTCCGTGTTCCATAGGCAGTTGCTTCAATAAGGGCACGATAGATTTCCTCTGGCTTTGTTAAAAGTGTTGCTCCTAGCAATACGCCTGTTAAATCGACATCCACAAGTGTAGAGCGATTCCCATTCCACCAATCTAGCGCCAGAAGACCGCTTTCACCAGGTCGTAGTTTACTAGCTTTCTCAGTTAGCAACTGATGAATGTTTATTCCCTTTTCATTCGCTTCTTCGTCATAGGCCGCTGGGACGCAATTTTCAGTGAACCATTCAAAGTGGTCCCCAACACAGGATTGCCCTGCTTCATACCCCATTAATCCTGGCAATACCCCATCTTCTACAACTCCGCACATACCAGGGACAATCTTTTCCTCTTCCCCTAGTAAAATATGACAAGTACTTGTTCCCATAATCATTAATAGTTTACCAGGTTCTGTAATGCCAACAGCGGGGATGGAAACATGAGCATCGACATTTGCTATTGCAACAGCTGTTCCTTGTTTAAGTCCAGTCAAAGCAGCCGCTTCAGCCGTGATTTCTCCAGCCTTTGATCCGATTGAATAAATATCATTGGATAATTTCTCTTCGACCACATTTTCTAGGCGCGGATCTAACGCTTTGAAAAATTCTTTCGAAGGATAGCCTTTCTGCTTATGCCAAATCGCTTTATATCCGGCCGTACAACTATTCCTTTTAATTTCGCCGGTCAACCGTGAAATCACCCAATCCGTTGCCTCCACAATTTGATCTGCCTCTTCATAAATTTCAGGAGCCTCATTTAAAATCTGCCAAACTTTCGGAATCATCCATTCAGAAGAAATTTTCCCACCATATCGTTTTAGAAAGTCCTCTCCACGTTCTTCAGCGATCTTATTTAAACGATTCGCTTCATCCTGTGCTGCATGATGCTTCCACAATTTTACATAGCTATGCGGGTGCTCTTTATATTCTTCTAACATACAGAGAGGTGTGCCATCCGCTTTGACAGGTAGGACCGTACAAGCCGTAAAATCAATCCCGATGCCGATCACATCTTCTGCTGCAACATTCGCTTTTGTTAACACAGCTGGGATTGTCACCTGCAACACTTCTAAATAATCGTTTGGATGTTGCAATGCCCAATCGTCTTCAAGCCTTATCTTATTCCCCGGTAAAAATTCGTCCATTACACCATGGGTATATTCTTTAACGGAAGTCGCAATCTCACGACCAGAGCCAATTTCAACTAGAACCGCTCGACCAGATTGGGTCCCATAATCTACACCAATCGAATATTTTGCCAATCTCCTCACCCTTACATTCAAAATTATATTTTTGCTTAAATGGGTACAAGTCGTCATTGTCTTGATATTCTTTTTATGCTTACAACACTTGTACGTATAACTTAATAAACATTCTATCATGTCTTGTAAATTTTTCAATACCAAAGCTAAATTTTTGCTTTATCTTTTGTACTTGTATGCATCAGGTGATATATTAACTTCCATTTTTGATTCATTTATGATACTTTAATTTCATGTAGTTCGTGAATGGATTGCATTAAGTGCAAAATAAACATTAAAAATTGTCAGTACAATCTATACCAACTGATTTTACATATCGTTTCCTCCTATTAATGGGGAAGGGACGGAAGAAAAGCATGGAGGCAGGGATTTTATGGCACAACCCGCAAAATATATAATGGTGATTAATAAAATTAAAGAGTGGATACAAACAGGAAAGGTCAAACCAGGAGATAAAATTTATTCCGAGAATGAACTCTCTAAAATGTTCCAAGTGAGCAGACATACAATCAGGCAAGCGATTGGGGAACTTGTTCATGAAGGCTTACTATATCGAGAGCAAGGGGCAGGCACATTTATTGCAGAACAACCTGAGACTCTTTCTCCCTCCCTTCCCAAACCAACGACTTCGGGTAAGAATATCGGCATTATTACGACTTACATCTCTGATTATATTTTTCCATCGATTATAAGGGGAATGGAATCTTATCTCACATCGAAAGGCTATTCCTTATTCATTTCCAGTACAAATAATGAAGTGGAAAAAGAAAAGCAATGTTTAGAAGCGATGTTGGAGCGGAATGTGGATGGACTCATTATTGAACCAACAAAAAGTAGTGGCTATAACCCCAATATTCCTTATTACTTGGAGTTGGAACAAAGAAACATTCCTTATTTAATGATTAACCAGTATTATTCCCAATTAAATCCCCCCTATATTTTAATGGATGACGAAAAAGGGGGATTATTGGCAACAGAACATTTAATTGAGCTTGGTCATAATAAAATCATCGGGATTTTTAAAACAGATGACTTACAAGGGATTTACCGAATGAAGGGGTTTATCAATGCCTTCCGCAATCATCGAATCCCATTTCAAAATGATACGGTTATTTCCTATACAACCGAAGATTTACCAAATGTTTTTCATGAAAAAATCGAAAAACTGCTGGCCGTTCCCGAACAAACTCCAACAGGCATTGTTTGTTATAATGATGAAATTGCTTTAAAAATTATTCATATTTTAAAGGCAAAAGGGTATCGGGTCCCCGATGACATTTCCATCGTTGGTTATGATAATTCTGCGCTGGCAGAAGCGTCAGAGGTGAAAATCACTTCGATTAACCACCCGAAAGCCCAATTAGGTTTTGATGCTGCAAAGTGGATTGTCGAGGCAATTGAACACCCAGATACATTTGAAAAACCGAATGTGACGTATGAACCCGAATTAATTATTCGTGAATCAACGAAAGCCATTCAGTAATAATTTAAACCTCATCAGAAGGCATCAATGATCATCGTTTCCTAGATTCATCATGGATGAATGTGAAAACAGGCCCAAGTCCCGATCTAGTGGTCTCAGGCCTGTTTTTGATTCCGCTGCTCTGATCAAGATCGGATCATGATCCTCTTATGCTTTTTAATTCAATTACTAGGATTGGCAATAATAATTTTTTCGTCTTCCATTTTGAGATGAACTTTGTTAGTGTTCGTAATCCCGATTGCCTTTAAATATTCTTCGGGAATTTGAATTCGTCGCGCACTATCTAAAACAGCTAATTCGACATGAGTTTCTCCTTGCGTGTCTTCCTTCACTACTTGATCTTGATGAAGCAATTGGGAACGACGCAAAATTTCACTTGAAGTTTTTCCGTCACGAATGGCAACAATCCGATCCATTTTACGTTTAAGTTGGGGATCATGAGTGACAATCACGATGGTCACGCCTAATTCCCGGTTCAAATGATGCAATACATCTAAAATCATATCGGCTGCTTTCCCATCCACACTTCCGGTTGGTTCATCTGCCAGAATAAGACTGGGTTGATTGGCGAGAGCAATCGCAATCGCGACTCGTTGCTGTTCGCCTCCTGAAAGGGAGCCTAATTTACTTTTAAGCCGATTGCCTAAGCCGACCATTTCTAATAATTCTTTGGCCCGCGATCGTTTGTGGCTCCCTTTAAGTAACATCGGCATTTCCACGTTTTCCACCGCTGATAAATACGGAATTAAATTTCTTGCATTATTTTGCCAAACAAATCCGACCGTTTCTAACTTATATTTCACAAGCTCCCGATCAGATAAGCGCAACAAATTTTTACCATCGACGATCAATTTACCAGCGGTCGGGCGATCCAGTCCACCAAGCATATTCAAAAGGGTGGACTTCCCACTACCACTACTGCCAATAATCCCCATCATTTCGCCTTTCTCTATTTGCAAATCCAACCCTTGCAAGGCGATGACTTCATGTTCCTCATCAATTTTATAAATTTTCATCAAATTTTCGCACTGTATCATATTAATCCTCACCTAGCTTGATCGCTTGATCAATTTTTATTTTTCGTAAAAATCCGATTAGAACTGCTGATCCAACGAGAAGCATGAGGGCGGAAAATAGATAAATCTTCGCCTCATCACTTGCATCTGAAATGACGGAAAAGGGTGGCATTAATTGATCAATGTTTAAAGATATTTTAAAGAGGGGAACATAGAGCATGCTCGTTATTCCGCCAACTAGAACACCAAGCCCACATGCTGCCCCTGATGTGAAAACCTGCTCCGAGATTAAAATCCCCATTAATTTCGGCATGGAAATTCCCATCGCTCGATAAATGCCATATTGCAATGTTCGCGCTTTAATCGTTAAGATCCAATAAAGCAGGAAGCCAATAAAGGAAATCAGTAAGGAGATCAAAAAACCCATCGTCATCATTCCATTCACACCAAGCAATAAAGCACTATTTTTTAATTCAGTTATTTGTGGAACAACATCACTCATTGCTGCCACCGCAATGTCCGCTTCTTCGATCTCTTTATACAACTCAGCACGCGAGGAGCCTGGCTTTGCTTTCATCCATACCTCGTAAGGTTCCAAACCAAGCATCGTCTGTACATAGGAGAGGTTGGCGACAACCAAAGCACCTACCTGTTCTTCCTCTTCATCTATTTTTTCCAATGGATTAAAAGTAGGCCAATAATCGATAATCTCATAGACAATAAATTCCCCTGTATCTGATCCTTGCCATTGTAAAGAAATTTCGTCCCCTTTTTGTAAGTTTAAGGCTTTTGCCGTCTCCCTTGAAACAAGGACTGCACTCGGTTCTTCTGCCAGCAGATTCAGATAATGGTACCAATGATACGGTAAAAGTGAGTCTTTAAACCAAACCGTTTCTCCAAAGTCCTTCGTCTCGATTGCCATTAATTGTCCGTATGAGATGTTCTTTTCCTCATCCACTGACACGGTTAATTCCTCTTTTTGGAAAACCTTTGCTGTTTGATCCACATGTTTTAACTTTGCAATCGGTTCAAATGGTGGTTCGGTATAAACAACTTCTTGTTCCTCTAGTTCCGCAGACTTTTCTTCATCTGTTTCTTCAGCTCCTGGAGTTGGATAGCCCATTGCATTAGGGGGTGGTAAATTATCTTGCCACCTCACTTGCATACGGATTTCTGCTCCCTGCTCATAGAGCAACTGTTCTTCCAAATTCGTATTAATCGTTCTGGCCGCACTTGCACTAAAGACCCCCATTCCAATCGTCATCACTAAAAAGAGCATTAAAAATTTATACTGTTTGGAGGAACGACTTACTTGTAGAAGGGTACTATAAAGTGGTAATGGCCAAAACCGTTCTCCTAATTTAAAAATCACCTTCATAATCCATGGATACACCCGTAAGACGACTAATCCAAACCCGACAATAAAGAGAGCCGGCAAAAAGAATAGCACAGGATCAATCGATACATCAGCACTTTCAATATTGAACGTAAGCAATTCTTTCTGTCTTTTATTAAACGTTACCAACCCATAGATTGCGACTCCTAACAGAGCCAATTCTAGAATTGCCAATGACCATTGCATTTTCCCTTGGTGGCGTACTTTTCCTTGCTTATGGCTGACAATACTACTCCCTGAAGCATGGATGACCGGAATCATCACCATCACAATTGAAGCGAGTACTGTCCATAATGCATAGAGAAACGCATCTCCAGAAAGTTCGACAGGTAGAGTAGATCTTTGCACAAATTCTAAAAAGCCATTGGAAGCCCCTAATATTTTACATAATTGTAAGGCAATTATGGGTCCGAGTAGAAGAGCGAGCCCCCCTAAGATGGCTACTTCGATAAAATAAATGAACACAATTTGCAAACGACTCGCCCCACGGCTAAAGAAAACCGCAATTTCATTCAGTTGCCGCTCTATAATTAAGCGCGAAATCATAAACAAATAAATGGCAAGCATAATCAATACAGGAACGTTAAGCGACCATAGCATTGTCGTCATTTGTTTTCCTTTTTGATCATACGTCTTCAAGATGCCATTAATAGGAAAGTCAATCAGCATATTGGTTTCTTTGCCCCCGCTTATTTCTCGCTTCATCTTCCCTGGCAATTGTAACAAAGCTGGAAAATCTAGAGGGGTGATTTGATGGTAATCAAAAGCCGTATTGAATCGGGCAAACCATAAAGCATCCTCATGATTTTGTAAAATTTCATTGCGAAACCATTTTTCCGAAACGATAAAATCCTCACTCATATTATTAGAAACCAAGGTCCAATAAAGACTTTCTATCTCTTTTGTCTGAAAAACGCCCACTGGTTTCACTACATACTCCAAATCCAGATCTGCCCTGGACATTATAAAAGTTGAGCCAAGTACCATATTTCGTTTTAAAAGGGCTTCTTCTGTCACAAGTGCTTCGATGATCCCATCAACAGGTTCAGCCTGTGGAAGCCTGCCGTCCACTAGCTCAATTTCATCCTCAAGCCCTGTGATCATCATCAATTTCCCATCTCTTTGCTCTTTTTCCTCTGCACGCTTTTCCTCATCTTCATACATCGTTTTTAAAGCGATCGTGCCAAATGTAACATTTTTAGCCAAAATAGGTAATCCAACTTGTGCTGTAAGATCTGCGTTAACCTGTTCAGCTTTTAAAAAAGCTTGAGATGGCTTGTCAACACCAGGTGTCGCAAAGGAATCTGTAAAAGTAAAGATGCCAGGAAATTCCCCCGTTTTCACCTGATGATCTTCCAATTCCTTAATCAACAATTTTTGCATGACACCAGATGTATAAATTGGGATACTTGCTACAAGAGACACCGTAATCAGTAGACCAAGGAATAAGCTTCCTGTTAACCAGCGATTATTCAACATTTTGTTTATAATTAACTTCAATATGGCCATAGCTTATTCCCCCCTCTACTTCGTGATAATCTGATCGCCTTCTTCAAGTCCCTTTAACACTTCTACTTCAGTAGAGGTAACAATTCCTGTTTGAATATCTACTTCTCTTTTTGTGTTTCCTTCGATCAACTGCACATAATTTCGTCCGGTAATCGAACGAAGTGCATTTTTGGGAATAATGAGCGTATCTTTTTGCTTCGCTGTAATGATCTCAAAATCTATCATATCTCCAACTTTACTATCTTTCGGCATCTTCTTTATGTCGATCATCACTGTTCTTCCATAGAACTCAGGATCCTTTTGTGAAACATCAGACGGAACCGTTTTAGGGGTTTGGACCACTTCCCCGCTCACTTTTTCACCATCAATCTCTAGAGTAACCTTCATTCCGATCTCCACATCAGATAAATCCGCTGCTTTATTCGCCGAATATTGTAGCTTAAGATCAGTGACCTCTGCTACTTGAAAAATAGATTCATAGGCTGGGACCACGGCTCCCTGATTCAGTTCAGCGACAAATGTTACAACACCATTGATGGGGGAGGTGATTGTTGCTTCTGCCATTTCATTATTCAACCGGGCTAGATGATTTTTCCCTGCTTGAACATCTAACTCCGCTAGTTGAATATCGTATGTACTCCCCCCTTCTTGCGCCCTTACTTGCTGCAAGCGAATTTCCGCCTTTTGTAGTTCCAATCTGGCTTGCTCAATGTCATAGGCAAGTCCGCCAGTATCTAATACAGCTAAAACTTGTCCCTCTTTAATAGCGTCTCCATTATGAACCTTAATTTCCTTAAGCCGCCCGCCCTCCTTTTTATAAAACAAATCAACATTATTTTTAGGGACCATTGTTCCCAATCCCTTCACACTTTTGATGATTTCTCCCTTTTTAACCTCTACCGTTTTATAATCCAGTTGGGCGGGTTCGGTTAGGGGAGGTGCGAGAACGGCTTCCTCCTTCGGCAAGAACGTACAGCCACTTAGAAGAATAAGCAGCAAAGTGATGAATGAAGTATTGAATGAAACCCGATTATTTCTATACAATATTCTCATTTTTTTGATAGACAATGTTTCGATCCTCCAATGTATAAACATGTTCAATCATCTCTAAAATAACAGGGTCATGAGAAGTCATAATGATTGTCGCCTTTTGGCTTTTTACCAATTCTTGAAAGATGTCTATGATACGAAAACCTGTTTGACTATCTAGCTCTGCTGTTGGTTCATCAGCTAAGATCAACATGGGGTCTATCGCAATTGCTCGAGCAATCGCAACCCTTTGCTGTTCTCCCCCCGAAAGCTCATATGGGTAATGCTTTCTTCTTTTATATAGCCCTACGATGTCAAGGACCTCTTTTATTTTTGCTTGCCACAGTCCTCGCGAAGTTTGCGTGATTCGTAAACCAAATGCAATATTTTCCTCCACTGTCATAAAGGGAACTAAACCATATGATTGAAAAACAAAGCCCATTTTCTCCTGCCGCAGCTTGGAACGTTGTTTTTCATTGAGTGTCCCAATCGATTCACCTCCTATATAGATTTCTCCTGCAGTGGGATAGTCGAGTGCCCCAATCAAATTTAATAAGGTTGTTTTTCCAGAACCAGATCTCCCACGGAAGGCAACTAATTGATATGTTTCAATCGAAAGATTAATATTCTCCAATAAATCAACTTTGTTATTTCCATTTCCAAAGGATTTATATACTCCCTCGATCGTCACAATTGATTCCATCCTTCCCCCTCCTCTCGTAAAATTGATAGCGTTTTCAATTTTATCCCGCATTAATAGGCAGTAATCCCCCACCTTAAGGCTTTAGAATACGGAAAAGCATAGGTGGGGGATGGAAGTCCCCACTGATTAAAGTTGCACTGATATGTTTCTGAACTATCCATAAGATTACTATTACTTATTTGTCACCTTTAATAAATATTCCTGTTTTGTTCTGTGATCAGGTGCATAAATCGTTACTGTATGGGAGCCGTCCGCTAATGGGCGTGGTTTTGTTTCATTAATTAATATATCATCGATGTAGACTAAGCTACTATCATTTGCCAAATGGAAAATTAAACCGCCATTTTTTACTAAGGTGACTTCATATTTGGCAGAAGTAAAATCTTGAGGTGCAATCTGGCCAGCCGTAACTTCAATTTGTTTTAACTTAATCTTGCTCTCAAAACTCAGCCTTTTTAAAAAGGTAATTCCAAAAACTCTTGGTGTTTCCCCTTCAATCGCTTTAAATGTTAATTTAATCTTCCCTTCATTCGAAACCAAAGATTTGTCCAACAAGATTTGTTGGGAGATAAATTCACCTTCCCCACTATCACTGACAATCATTGCCCGTGTCTCTTGCTCATTCAAAATTACGTCCATACGTTTTCCTGCATCTTCACGATGAAAATCTAGTTGCAAATAAAAATCATCTTGGGTATGAACAGAAAATTCATAGCTAAACCACCCATTTTTGAAAGCTTTACGATAACGCTTGCCCCAAAATGCACCTACCTCAGATTGATTGTAAGTCATTTTCTTAGCATATTCACTATTATTTTCATCAAAATTGTGTAACTCAGCTAAAATAAGCTCTTGTTCTCGCAACCATTCTTTTTTCTGTTTAATCGCATCTTGAGCTGCTTTAGAATCTGCATTTACTAATTTAAAATAAATCCCATAACGTTCGCCGTGCATTTCGTAATACGGAGTAAAAGTGATTTGCTCTTCAATATTGTGCGCTTGAAAAGCTAAAAGCTTATCTTCCTGTTCGATCGGTTGCATATATTCTGTAAAGTTTTCCCGCCAATCATCAGCAGTCACTGTTAAAGTATCGGGCAAGAGACGGTCCTTCGTACCTACGCGAACAATAATCCCATTTGGATTATCAGCGGAAATATTTTGAGTTCCGAGACCACCCGCTAATACATATGGACCATATTCAAACGCTACATAATTAGAATTATCTTTTGTCGACACCATTTTCAAGTAAGGGGCAAACTTAATCATGACGGTTTCATTTTTCCCAACGCGCTGTTTTAGATAAGCAAATCCATTTTTTAATTCATAATCCGCTTGCACACCATTGTGAAGCACTTCAAATTCTCCTGTCCAAGCTGGAATCCGCAATGCTATATAGATTGGCTTCACTTCATTTCCACTTATTGAACTTGTCGTAAACGTAAAAATACTATTCTTCCGATCGGAATGTTGGACAAGCTTCATATTTCGATCGGTTATACTTACTTCATTTGAGAAATAAAGATTAACTAAAACATGATCATTCTCTTGAAAATAATAAGTATCAGCTAGTTTGGCAAAGCTTTCTACCCCCGTTCCTGTACAACACCAAAATTCATCATAAGGACGGTTATATACTTTATTATATCCGGCACCCATTGGTTGAAAGTACATCATCATCCCGTTTTCAGGATTTTGCGAAGCTAGAATAGCATTAATATACGTTCTTTCATAGTAATCTAAATATTTTGGATCCTCGGTGAGAAAGTACAAATTGCGGGTTAGCTTTAGCATATTATGAGTATTGCAAGTTTCACAGGTACAATCTCCATTACGAACCTCTGCATCATAATAAAGCGAATTGGGTTCATGAAAATGTTCACTTTGACTATTTCCGCCCGTACAGTATGTATGATTTTGCACGACAATATCCCAGAAACTCTTTGCAGCTGTAAAATAAACTGTAAGTTTTTCTTTTTCTTCATTAGAAAGGAATGAATAAAAATCCTTGTCTTGAAAAACTTGATATCTCTTTAATGCACCGACTAATTTCGGAATCTGCGTATTAGCATGTTTTCCTGGTAGGACATTTTCACGCTTAGCTAATTTTTTAAATAGCTCATCCTCATCAAAGTAAGTAGCCGCAACCATATGTTCTTTCTTTCTCGTTAATGCAAATAAATGATAGAGCGCATCATTCATCCCGCCATATTCAATTTGTAGCATTTTGTTTTTATCCGCTAATTTCATCATGCGATGATAAATATAATCGCCAAATCGACTAGCGACCTTTAGTGCCACTTGGCTTGTTTCTTCTTCTATTCCTTCTAGAGACTCATGAATAGCTAATAAACCCGCTAAAATTTTATGCAAATTATACCAAGGAACAAGTACATTCTCTTTATCTTCAGGTGAAATAACCTTTCCTTCTACTTCATCAAGTGCTGACTCCCGAAAAGCTGAAATATAACCAGCACTTTCTGGATGATGGAAAGCATAGTTTTCCTGGGCCTGGGCAAGACCTGCTACTGCAACTTGCATTTGTTCTAGTAATTGCTTTTTAAGAGAATTATTTTTCTCTGCATGATAGGCTAAGGCTAAAGCCGACATATAATGTCCAAAGAAATGACCTCTGAAATTAATTTTGTCGCTTCTTTCCCAACCTTGATACCCTTCTTTTGTTAAAGGTTTAAGCTTAGCAACTTTAAAAACTTCAAATAAAAATTTTTCCGATTTCATACTTAAAAGATAATGGACAAGATTTTCTTGAGCTTTTTTTACATAGGAATCTGTAATTGTAATAGCTTTTGTTTTAATTGTTTTCACTCAAAATACTCCTTTATACCATTTAATCAATATGTGTGTAGTAAAAGATTGACTATCGATATAACTATTAAACTTACGTGCCTTTTCCTTGTGATTCCTTAAACATTCCAACAGAGGATTTTCGATGTTCATTCACTATAATAAAAAGTATACAAAAAACAATTATGAGAGGAATCTCCCAACCCAAGCATGGAAAAGTATGAAGCAGTGTCCCTTGTACATAAGGTGGTGTGGGTGATGCCATTTTCGTTTCATGACTGAAGTGTACTTCCCATCATTGTACTTATTATGTTATGAATAAATATCCTCTTGCGTAGCTCCGCCCCTTTACACAGAGAGAGTTAAATAAACAAAAATTTCGGAACTCTATTCCCTTTAAGACTATTCTACCTTACTGGCTTATCGTTTCCAACTATCGATTTTTCATAATGGAAATAATCAAAATCTGCGTAACCACCGGTTTCCTGACTCGCATAATTAAACAAACCAATGCGATACCCCATAAAGTGGTCTAACGTATATTTCATTTCCAAAGTGCACCCTATTTTGTTCCATGTTTCTCCATCAATAGAATAAAAAAAGTGAGCTTTATCTAGACTATTTTCGAAATTGAATTCTATTTTTAAATCAATCCAATTATATACATACGGAACTTTTTCTATCCTTTGCTCGAAGCCCTCACCATTGTTTATACACATTATTACGTTCTTTTCGCCATTCGTATTTACCTGAATACCAACTGTACCAAATGTATTTTGTAAGGCAATTAAACCTGCGTGATCACCTGGTTTCATATTAGACAGATCGATACGCACACTCCCTTTACATGCTGGTCCTTCTGTACGCTGTGTTAGTGTATTACGTGCCTCTAGCACACTATTCACAACATTCCCTGTTGTTAACCTTAAAAATCCCTCTCTAACTGTAACTGACCAAAAGCGGTGGTCAGGATTATGATTCCACTGCCAATTTAAAGCTAATTGATTTTCCTTGTAATCAAAATCATCACTTATCACCAGTGGATTAGATGGCGTATAAGGTAGATCAACCTCAAAATGTTCAGGTGCTTTTCCATCTATTCCCATCATAGGCCAGTCATTTACCCATCTTACGGGCAAAACAAATGGGATCCTCCCAACAGCATCGTGATCTTGGAATAATAAGGCATACCAACTCTGATCTGTGGTATCAATAATTCCTCCTTGCGCCACACCATGATTACAATAATCCATATTATCATCTAACACAATTTTACGTTCATAGGGGCCTAACAACTCTGTAGAACGATAGCAAACCTCTCTTCTCCTTTGATTCCCATGTAAGGGCCATTCTATAAAAAGTAGATAATAATAACCGTTTATTTTATAAGCATGGCAACCTTCACATCGTAAACCAATTCCTTCTCGTTTTGTTTCTAAAAGTAATTGGTTTAGTCCGTCTGGTTTAATTCCCGTTACATCTGCTGTCAGTTCGGTAATAAAGATATCACCATTCCCATAAATAACAAAAACACGTTCTTCATCAAAAAGTAAGCTAGGATCATGAAATATCCCATTAATCACTGATCGTTGCCACTTACCTTTTTCAATATCATCTGTTCTAAAAATATAAAAACGCTGCATATCATTGCTGGAAAAACAAACATAATATAAACCTTTATGTTCTCTAAGGCTTGCAGCCCAAGAACCTTTTCCATATATATTTTTTCCATTCATTAAGTTATGCGAATCATTATCCTCCAGAATGTCATATACGTAATTAACAATTTCCCAATTAAGTAAATCCTTTGACTTCATAATCGGGCAGCCCGGCATAACATGCATACTTGTACTCACCATATAATAGGTATCTCCAACTCGGATTGGATCTACATCTGGTATATCCGCCCAGAGTATTGGATTTTTAATTGTTGTTTTACTCAATCTTTCATCTCCTAACAAAAGTGCTCGTTGTGTATACTAAAAAAACACTGATGATCCTACGGTACTCCTTATTCGTTTGCTTCTCCAGATTTTTAGGAATCCAGTAACCAGTTTTATCAATAATCTATGCATTATCCAACAATTCCCGTTCTTTCAATACTCTCAACAAAGTACCTCTGGACAAATAAGTAAATGATAATAAGAGGCAAGATGGATAGTAATATTCCTGTATCTTGAACCATGCTTAAATAAAATGGATCAACTCCAGATGTATCATCTTCTAACCGAATGGCCAGATTATAAGGTAAAGACGATAGTTGTGTTGACATTACCTTACTGGAAGTTAAATAAGTTGTGGTGTAAAAGCTGTCGTTCCATTGCCAAACAAAGGAAAATAAAGTCGTCGTAATAACTGCTGGTAGAGCGTTTGGTATCATAATTCGAGTAAAGGTTTTTCCAATTCCTGCTCCATCAATATAGGCAGCCTCCTCAATTTCTTTTGGGATTCCTCTAAAAAATTGGCGAAATATAAAAATATACAAACCAGCTTTTAAGGAGTTTCCAGTTATAGAGGTCAGAATAAACGGCCAATATGAATCTAACAAGTTTACTGACTTACCAGTAATGAGCGGAATAATTCCCATTAAAGTAAAATCTTTTAAGTTCATATAGATTGGTATAAGGATTGTCGTTGGCGGTACAAGTATCGTGAGTATAACACCACCAAATAACAAGTTACTGCCTTTGAATCTCAATCTTGCAAAGCCATAACCAGCCAAAGCACAAGAAATTACGGTTAGAATTGTGGTGATGGAAGATAATGAAACTGTGTTCCACAATGTTCCCCAATAATCCATAACCCTAGTAACTTCTTTAAAATTATCTATTGAAAAATTCTCTGGAATCCATATCACATTTGGTGAGTATAGATCACTCTTATGCTTAAAAGCAGTTGATATTTTTTGGAGAATTGGATATAAAATGATAAAGGATAACCCAAGTATCAAAACGAAACGGACTGTCGTCCATAACCATTTTTTCCAATTATCTATTGAAGTAAAGTTATTATAGTTCATGTTTCACACTCCTTGCATTATTCATAATAAAATACACGTTTCGAAATAATGTAAGTGCTTATGGCTAGAATCAGTGCAATGCATAAAAAATATATCCAGGCCATGGCAGAACCAAGTCCAAAATTAAATGATTTAAAACCTGTTTCACGAATTAGCGTCGTTAAGTTATTACGTGAGAACGAATCAATAACCGTATAAACAACATTGACAAGAATTAGTGGACTCACCATCGGAAATGTAATCTTCCAAAAGGCTTCATAGCCTGTGGCACCTTCTATTCTTGATGCTTCATATAACTGGGGGGAAATGGTTTGAATACCAGCTAAAAAGATTAAAATCTGTACACCCGACATACTTATAATTTCGTAGATACGATCCACTGCTCCAGTTAAATAAAGCACGATCGTCTTACTTACTCCTGCCTCTAGCATCAACTTCTGAAGTTCAAAACTGCCGAATGCATTAATTGCTCCCGAATTCCCTACATTTTGTTCATTAACAGCTTGAATTAAGCTAGTACTTTCTAATGAAAAAATTACTCCAGAAGCTAAAATTACAGGGAGGAAAAAAATTGCCCGAGCTAACGACCTCCCAAAAAATCTTTGATTTAACAATACCGCAAGAAATAAACTGAATATAACAATCAATGGAACATTGACAAGTACGTCGATAATAGATTCAACTAAAGTCCGGTTGAAACTAGTATTTACGGTTAGAGCTTGGATGTAATTCTCAAGACCGATAAACTTAATACTCATTCCATTTGCATTTGCTTCAATAGAACTAAAGCTATATCGTAACGAATTTACTAAAGGGACAAAAAAGAATGCAATGAATCCCAATAGCCATGGCAAAACAAAAACAAATCCCCATAACGCTTTTCGTTGATTGTAGGTTTTTGGTATAAAACTAAATCGTTTTGCTATTTTCATATTTGGTCACCGCCTATTATATATCCCTCTGGCATAATCGTTTTTCCATCAATCTTAACCTCTGTAGCATTATAATTTACTATTACATATAATCCGTTAGAATAAGTTGATTGATAGACATTATCTGCAAGCTTTTCATGCTTTACTAGACCTGCACCTTGCACTTTTCTTAAGAATTGATTCACTTCGTGATACAATTCTATCGATTGATCTAGCCATAATTCATAATTTACAGCAAAAAGATTATTATGTTCTGTTTCTTTTAGTAAATAGTTCGGATTATATATCCATTTAAAATGGACACCTGCACCATATTCTAAACATTTCAATACATATTGACGTTCACTGGTATACGGAGATAAATTATATGGAGTTCCCGTATAATCCACATATCCTCTTAATACCATCTGATAGAACGGAATGCTTTCATCCTCAATTTTAAATCCACTATTTGACATTGGTGCATTTTTTATGAGTGAAACGAATGGTAAAGCATATGCATTTGCATCATTAGCCATAATCTTATAATCTAAATCTTTCAGGAGTGAAATAGATTCAACCAATATCTGTTCCGATTCAATTCGATCAATGTTTCGTTTTTTATTAAAGTCACTGTGAACCAAATTCGTTAGATCTTCTAATGCGATCCCCTGCAATGCGTATGACTCTACTTCATCTAAAAATGAAGAAGTATATTCCTTCACCAAATCTGGCTTGACTAGATAAGATGGTTTTTTATCTACATCTCTCTGGTCTAGTGCTAAATCCCTTGGATATACGGCAGCAGGGACCTCCCGTAGATTGCGCGCTGCTTTATTTTTTTTGTCAAATCCTTTTGTAGAGTGAGCTTGAGTCAGCGATACTCCTGGATAGAATTCCACGTTTTTCTCATCGATATACTGAATAAAATCTTTGAGTCCTTTGCTCCCCCCTATGACTTTATCTACCTTCACATTTTTCGGTATTTTTTGATCCAAACCACCATTAAACCATCCTGATAAATTTAATTTTATATTCTGAACACTCTTGTTTTCTAGTGTATCAAGTATTTCCTCTGCTTGTTCAAAAGTAGTCAAGGGCTCAAGTGCATTGTACGGTACACCAAGTAAATATTTTTGACGTGTAATCCCTCCAACTAAATCCAAATAAAATGGACTATTTTCCTCGTTTTGAATCGTTGTTGAAAGCAATTGATTATGTTCTAGTAAATAACTTTGATAGGCTTGCGCTAAACCTTGATAGGATGCCTGTTCAGACGGTAAAAACTGATAACGAATCACAAAGTCTGAGCTCATCTTTTCTCGTTGAAATTTAGGTAAAGAACGACGTTGTCCATTAGCATCTAGGATTACTTCATCCTTATTGACAACATAAAAGCTTGGATAAACATAGTTATAGCTATTTAATCGACCACTAATATCTGCATTGATCGTTGCAGCAGCAGCTCCTTCTTCAATTACACCTAAAAAGGCCGCTTCTTCATAAATCATCCCGAAAATCGGGAGTCTAATATTTTGCTCATCAGTCCCAGTATTAGTTGTTTCCATGGTCTGATCCACACCAAACACGTCTTGTTTGTAAGCAGGATAATTTACTTTTCCATTATTAAAATGGATAAGTGCTCCTGAACCATCTGGTATGAATATAGATCCCTCCTCATCTAGACCTGCTGCACCAAAGAAACTAAGTGGGGTGATCTTATTTACCGGATAGTTTTCTGGGAATTGAATAGAGTCACTCGGAATACGCACAACTAAACTATCTTGGTCTAGTACATATTCAATAGATGCTAGGAAGGCGCGTGTACCAGTCTGTTCCTGTGTAATATTATGTTCTTCAGCATCTTTTAATAAATCCTCTTCCGAATATCCAATGGATTCAAAAGCTTGTAGAGCACGATCAAGTTGTAGTCCCTTCAAGGCATCGTCATTTCGAATGTAAACCTGCTTCTCTTTATCTTCCTTATAACCAATCATAAGGGCACGTTGTCCTGTTTTATCCATTTGGTTCGTTATTTCCTTATATCGTTCATAACTTAGCATCATTGGTAAATCTTCAGCTGGATTTTTATCATTTCCAAATTGATAATTGATACGAATTCCCTTTTCAATATTCTGGAAACTAATCTGTTCATAAGCCACACTATCTGTATAAGAATTAATGGTGCTTAACTGACCATACTGATTATAGTAGTCTAGGCTTAATTGTGCCGATAACACCTCTGCATTTATACCGCTGGCTATTGTATCGAGAGTACGCTCTGGTGGATTTGTATAATACGTTTTACCTGTTGACTTATCAACTACTGCTACATCCCCTGTCTCCTCTCCTACAAACAAACGTAAAGAATCCGACTCTGCGACCCCCTTCATATTAGGGAGGGTCTTTTCTTGAAATAGAGAGGATATGGGTTCACCTTCCGATAATTCAAACCCTTCTTGCTGACTATCAATTGTTGTAATGGATGTCGAAGAACAGCCTGCCATAATAATCAATATTCCGATAACTACTGTCCATTTTTTTATCCGCATTCACATTATCCTCCCTTCCTAGAATCTCATGGTAATCTCCTGATAGATTACGGATACAAAGGAAATCATCTGTTGTACTAAGCTAAAAAAGAGTAGACATAAAAATGCCATAAAACCCATCGCTACTATCGTTAGCACCATCGTTAAAATCGTTTTTGCAGGTTTAAATTGATGCATAGTCATATTTCCTATGAACATTAAATAGACAAACCAGCAGACTGCAAAACTAGTTGTAAAATAATAAAATGTGGCTTCTTCAATGGAAATCACATTACTTAACCATATCCATGGAAAGTGAAGGAGCACCAATGGAATTAAAGCAAAACAAGTAGAATTAAAAATCTCTATAAATCTACCTTTTCCGTCCATTAATGTTGTTAATGACCAATTGGCAATGCACCAAAAGAGCACCGGAATAATGACATATGCTATTTCCATAATGCTGTTCATATCTTTCTCATTATAGATATTAATCACAAATCCACTATATTGATTGTGTAAAATATTAGTTAAGGCTAATAACATTAAAGTAATAACAGAGATTAGAAGATTTAACCTATTATTCCGTTCAAATTTTAATTCCCAATAGCCATTAAAAGGATGGAGTATGACATAAATGGGATACTTCAATAATTCCTTACTCCACAATGTCAATGCTTTTTCCTCCTCTCAGCTTTCCTACTTTTTTCAATATAATCCATAACAGAACAAGTATGAAAATGCTGGTCATAACAACGGGAAAATATTCCCTCATTATTTCTTTACGATGTAGTAAAAAAGCTTTAGAGTAGTTTTTTTGATCTTTCCCTTTTTTGAAAAAACTCATCGCTTCGTTATATAGGCCTTGTCGATATAAAGCTTTTCCAATTCCTATATAGGCAAAATCTAAATTAGCATTCATATTAATTGTTTTTTGGTAAAGATGATAAGCTTTCTCCTCATCTCCACTGTAATAGCTTTTCACAGCTTCATTTAGCGTTCTACCATAATTCGTTTCTTCAAACACTGTGATTTCAGCCAAGGATTTATCCAATACAAGAAAACGGTTCCCAATCCTTTCAATGGCTACTGGAGTAACGAATTCGCCCATCATATTGCCAATACCACCAAATACATACATTAAGTGCCCATCCCCATTGTATGTAAAGATACGCCCCTTTTTTGAATCCAGTACAGAGTAAATTTCACTATCCCAAACATCAATGTCAATTAGACGTGAAGGTCCATCCTTTTGACTGTATCGTTCATCTCCACGCGGATTAAAATATCCTTCCCTTCTTAAAATATCTGTCCCTTGTGCATTTAGTTTCTTAATTGTATCTCCCCACTCATCACCGTTGGTTGCATAAATAAATCCTTCGTCATTAATGTCAAGATTCGTAAACTCAGTTGGGATAAATTGGACCATCCGACTACGTTGTTCCTTTGTAGACAATCTTTTCCACAATAACTCTAATGGACTGACTCTTACTCGATTTGCTCCAATAAAAGTAGTAAATTCTCCATCAGCATTAAATTCCATAAATCCATCAAATACACCACTAGCCATGACATAAATTCTTTGGGCCTTATCTACTGCCAAATGAACAGGAGAAAATTCGAAATCCTCCTTCAATATTTCTGATTGTGGTGAACCCACAATTTTTACGAGCTCATACTTCTCATTCAAATGAACCACACGCTTATTCCCTGTATCCGCAATATATATATGGTTAAGTTCGTCTACAAAAACCCCCTGCGGATTATTAAACTCCTCTTTTTTTTCTTGATCCATATACATATCAATCACATGAATCACCTCTAGTTGTTCATTCAAAACAACAATGCGATTGTTGCCAGTATCCACAACATAGACTTCCCCATCCTGATTTACATAAATATCATCCGGCTCGTTAAACGCCCCAATCTGCAACCTTTCACCATCGACTATCAAAGTGGCCTTATAAGCGGCAGGGGATTCTACTGTTATCCCCGAGTAGGAGTAGTTATACGTATCTGACACCCCCTCAGCAGCTACTTGTTGCACATGTAAACTGCATAATACTAGCCCGCTAATTAATAGGCAAAGAAAGCTCCGTACTGATCTCCTCCAAATCCTCATCATGCGATCTCCTTTCTAATCTTTCAACCCAGAAGTCGCCATGGTTTGCATGACACTACTTTGAGAGATAATAAAGAGTGTAATCGGTACAATCATTAATAACAGGGCGACTGCTGCGCCAACACCAGCCCTTGCAATCCCACCTTCTGAAATCTGACCAAGTGCATAGTGTAACGTTTTTAAATTCTCACTATAAATAAATCTGCCTCCATCTGTCCCCCATAAAGCAGGAAATTGCAAAATTAAAAGTGTTAACCATGCCGGTCTAACATTCGGCATAACAATACTCCAAAAAATCCGATACTCACTTGCTCCATCTATTTTTGCCGCTTCTAGTATTGAATCCGGGATCTGTTCCATAAATTGTTTCATCAAAAACAATCCTAATGGAAACGCCAAAGATGGAACAATGATCGAAGCATGTGTATTAATCCATCCTAACCATGACATCACCATGTAGTTTGGTATTGCCGTAACATGTCCTGAAAACATTAGTGACAGTATCACAATATTAAATAATGTTTTAGATCCATAGAAACGATATTTTGCTAGTGGATATGCAGCAGCAGAAGCTAATAATATATGTCCTACGGTCCCTACTAAAGTAATTAATAATGTATTCACAATATAACGTGATAACGGTACCCATGAATCCCCCATCAAAGCGAAGAGATCAAAGAAATTATCCAAAGTTGGATTTTTGACAAAGAAACGTGGTGGGAATATAAATATCTCATCCAATGGCTTAAATGCATTATTTACGGCATAAATCAATGGTAAAGCCATAAAAGAACCGAATAGAGCTAAGAGTGCAAACAGGAGAAAGCTAACGGCAAAAGAACGATTCAACTTCTTCTGCTTGATAAAAAATCTTTGTAACTTTATCACCAACCTCACTCACCAATCTTTCTTAATAATTTCTGTGTTAGTAGGTTTGTTCCGATCATAAGGCTAAATAATACTGTAGCAATGGCAGATGAGTATCCCATTTCAAAACGAATTGTACCGTAGTCCATCAAGTGAGTAACAATTGTATGGGCAGCATAGTTCACACTTGGAAAACCAGCTAATGCAATCGCTATATCGGCCACAGCAAAGGATTGCGTAATTTGCATAACAGCCCCGAACATTAATTGTGGACGCATAGATGGCAATGTAATAAACCATAATTCCTGCCATCTATTTTTAATTCCATCCACTGCGCCAGCCTCAATAAGTGTCTTATCAATTGTTTGCAATCCTGCAATAAAGGCTAAAAAGCTCGTCCCTAAGCTTAGCCAAAGTTGTACAATGATAACGATGGTTAGAATATACTTTTCATCACTTAACCATTGAATCGGCTCGAGTATAAAACCAAGTTTCATTAGTATCCCATTTAAGTAGCCGTAACTATCACCAGAAAATACAATCAACCAAATAAAAAATATGTTTCCAGAAATTGAAGGTGCATAAAAGATAAGTGTCATAAATGCACGAATTTTTGGGGATAGCTCATTAATAATCCACGCAAATATAAAACAGGCAATATAACTAACTGGTCCGGTAATGGCAGCAAATAAAAAGGTGTTTTTTAACGCAATCAAAAAGATATCGTCATTTAAAAATAGTCTGGAATAGTTTTGCCAACCGACAAATCTTGGAAATTCAAGCATATTAAAATAAAAGAAACTTAAACCCAATGAAATGACCACAGGAATAACCGTAAAGGCAAAAAATATTACCATATATGGCGCCATCAATATATAGTAATGCTTATCTTTCTTAAGTTTTGATATGACGTGAATCCATCTCGATTTTTTCTTCGGTTGGATAGAGCCTTGTACGGTTTGGGTTGTCGATTCAACTTGCATCGGCTTCTACCTCCAAATTAATAGGATAAGTTAAACTCTTTGCGTTTAATTTCGATCTCATCATTAATGTAGATAATATAATCATTTAATGCTTCACGTGGATTTTCATTGTTATTAACTACTTTACGGAAAGCATTATCTAAATGACGCCCAGTAAAATATCCACCTGGCACTTGCGGAATACCTTCTACCCATTGCCACTGACTTTCCAATTTTTGATAGTCTGTTACCGGCCAAGGCAGTTCCTCTAATGCATCAACGTTAGCAGTTGGATAACGAGCGGCCTCCCCCATTAATCCTTCCATTTCACGTCCGTATTGAATTTGCGTTTCCTTAGAAGTCCACCATTTCATATATTCCCATGCCAATTCTTTATTCTCTGAATTCTCTAGCATCACAACTGCAGATGTAGAACTTGCAACTTGATGACTTACACTACCGTCTTTTACCTCCGTTCCTGGAACAACAGTGAAATCCCATTGCTTACGTATTTCAGGTGCCATAACAGTCAATAAATTATATGTTGTATAATCGGCAATTCCAATTGGCATTTCCCCTACTCTAAAACGGTTGGCGAAATCTGCCTGAAGGGGAAATTTGTAATTAGTATAGAATTGTGTCCAAGTCTTAAAAACATCCATTGAAATCTCAGAATCTAGTGCACTTTTCGTATCCTGATCCCGATAAAATTTACCATTTTTCTGATAAAGAAGCATAGCAAACGTAGGATTTGGCTCTAATGTTACATTATCCGCTCCACTTTCTAATGGTAAATAAAACTCCATATTGTGTTTTTGTAGGACAGAAATCATATTGTATACATCTTGCCATGTCTCAGGTGGAGTTAACCCTAATTCTTCTAGAATGTCCTTACGATAGAATAGCATCGGAAAAGTTTGCTGTTCTGGTAGGGCATACACCCCATTGTTATAGCGATATGGAACAAGGGCACTGTCACGAAAACGTGTAATCACTTCCTCATAGTCTGCAAACTGAGTTAAATCTGCTGCGGCATTACGCATCGCATAATTTATTGGAATATCCTCACCTACTTGCATGGCTACATCTGGCCCTTCATTTGCCAAAGTAGCTGGCAAAAGGATATCTCCTGGTACTAGTCGCAAATTAACAGAAATGCCTGTTTGCCTAGTAAACGAATCGTCAATGAGTCGTTTCATAACTTGAGCTTGATCTCGTCCGGTTGTAATCCAAACAGTGATGAATTGATTATTTTCTGCTACATTCCCAATACTGTCATAATCTTCTGTATATGAAGCGAAGAGCCCACCAACTTCGTGCTTCATTTTTGCGAAAAGATTAGCCTGAGTGTTAGGTAATTGTACATCTGGCGAAGATATGACTAAATAATCTAAGGTTAGCGGTTGCTCTTTCACTGTTAATATCCACGTACCAAGACCACCAACATTAACCTTAAATGTATCTAAGCGATTGGCAATGGTATCAGGACGCTTCACCATGTCTTTTAGTTGTCTTACAATCGAGTGTAGGGCAGCTACTTTATCACTACGTTCTCCTGTCATTTCCTCCATATATTTTGCAACACTTTCAATTATTTCAGCCTGCTCTGCAAAATTTTCAATTAGATTTGGGATACGTTTCTCTAGTTGATAGTCACGGTAAGGGTCAGGTGAATTTGAGGTAATCATTAAAATTTGACGGTACATTTCGTTTAACTGAAGCACACTAGATTCAATTGTTCTTAATAGGGGAGCAATTTCTCCCATTGTCACTTGCATCCGAATAGTATGCTTACCTTCACTTAAATGAAAAAGAAATGGTTCTTCCTCACCTAGCACATTCATTTGCCAATCCATACTATAGTTAAATCGCAAGCGTTTCATTTCTTCAAACGGATACTGCCCATCTATCATAAAATCACGTGTTGCATAAATACCTCTCAACTGATCTTGCTTATGTTTTAAAGCAATTTGATAGAGACCTTCTTCCTCAACTTCAAATTCCCATTCAATCCATTGACCAGGTATCTTCCAATTTACTCCACCAATGGTATTAACCCTAAGTTTAGATACATGATAAGGCTCAACTGTTGGACTAGAACGATCCTGCAATGGATAAAGTGTAGGGGAGGATTTAAAAGTTGCTTCTTCAGCTTGAATAAGAATAGATTGACCACTCGTAGCCTTAAACCCTTCTTCTTTATACTGGTTACTAACTTCTTCATACGTTAGCAACTCTTGTTCTTGATATAATTCAATATAATCAATAGCCATTGGCTCACGTAAAGCTTTAAACGTAAGCTCCTGCTCACCACTTTCAAAATAGAACAAATATGGATCCTCATAGTAACCATCACTACTTACAAAAGAAGCTGTTTGCCAAAAGGGCTTTTCCACCTGCCTAGGAGTCATATCATTGCCTCGATCATCTCGCAAGATCTCAGCTTCTGCATTTCCCCATGTTCGGTCAAAAAGTAAAAGATCTGCTCCATCAAAAGGTATCTCTTGATTAATATAAAACTCTCTTTGAATTGCCGAGCTTTTTCCTTCTAATGGGTAATAATGAATGCGTATATTATAAAGACCTGTTTCTGGGATTTCTGCCTTCCAAGTTATGGAACCTGATTCTGGTGTAATGACCGATTCACCTTCTAATCCCTCTAATTGTTTAACAATCTCAAAACCTTCTCCTTCAACATGACTAAAATTTTCTCCTTCAATGCGTATCGTTTTTTTAGGCCTCCCCTTAGAAGCATACATTTCTAAATAATGTTCATAATCGCCTTCATTATTTTGGTTAATTACGGCTTCAAAGTCATTCCCTGCATATGCTCTATTAGATCCTGATGAGTTTAAAAGAGTTGAGGCTAAGATGAACAATAAAATTAAAATAAGGCCCAAGAAAATACTTATATTTTCTTTTTTTAAAATCCTCACTTGTTCTTCCCTCCTTGCAAATCAAGAGTTTAATTATGAACAGTCACCATAAATACCAAACTGGTGACTGTTCCATTAGAGCCTATTGGCCATAAATTTCATCAATTGCTGTCTGAAATGGAGCTTTATATTTTTCAATAACTGTCGATATAGATGTTCCATTATTCAGCTCGCCTAAAAATTCATAGTAAGGTAAAGATGGGAATGTATTATGATCTAGCACCACCATACCATCACTAGCCATTACAGCATTTTCAATGTCAGCTTCATTTGTAAGATTACTTTCAAGGCTTGCCTGCAATGGATAATCATACATGGATTCAATATCATTAATTTTTTCCCATATATACATTAACTGCTCAGGATTTTCGGCAGCTTTAGGAATTGTTAATGCTTGAAATAATGCTTCTCCAGTGTGGTATGTTGTAGCGCTAGGCCCCTTCGGGAATGGCAAGAATCCGATATCATAATCTTCCATATCTGATTTAATACCCTCATATTCATAAAATGCACCCGCATACATTAAAGTGTTCCCTTGGCGAAAAAATTGGGCCGGCTCTGTCCAATCTCCGCCTTCAGTTGGACGAGCTATCTCCTCTGTAGCTAATTGCGAAACAAAATTCAAAACTTCTTTCGTTTTTGGATCATCTAAATTTTGCTGATTTCCTTTTGTTAATTCTGCTTCATTAGAGTATAGGGCTTGATCGAGTAGACCACCTTGTGCAAGCCCCCAAACATCTATCTTTCCATCATTATTTGTATCTCTATTCGCTTCTTTCGCTACTTGCATAAAGGTATCCCAGTTCCAGTTATCTTCATCTACATATTCCTGAAGCTCCTTCATACCGAGCTGACTCATAAGTGTACGATTATACATTACGCCTGCAACAAAATTAGATTGATCTTCTGTAAAGCCATATCCCCGCCCCTCATATTGCATAAACTCATTGGTTACCTTTTGGTTAAAAGCGTTGGGGTTTTTTGTATATTCATCAATTGGCCATAGTAAATCTTGCTTCACTAATACTGGAATACTATATGTTTTACCTAGACGAACAATATCTCCAATCGGCTCACCGGCGGTTAAAGAAGCAACAACCTTTTCTTCATATTCACCGTAATCAATAAACACATACTCAATATCGAAATTATGTTTTGCCATTAAGGCATCTAAGTTTTCTTTTTTCTGAATATTATCTGGATTATCTTCAGGAATAGTCATATCCCACCAAGATACAACTTTAATCGTCCTACCTCCCATGTCAAAATCCATTTCAGGTGTTTGGTAATAGTCAGAGGTTTCAGACTCAACATTTTCGTTCCCAGCATTATTCTCGTTTACAGATTCGTCTTCTTTATTTGAGGTATTTTCTACACTTTCATTACATGCCGCCAAAAGAAGAAGAAGTATAATGGTTAGCATAATGGGCAATATTTTTTTAAATCGCACTTTTTTTCCCCCTTATAATATTGATACTCCATCAAGTATAGCGCTCTCATAATAATAACAACAACCTGTCTATATGTAGTTTTATACCTGCTTAATTATAGGTGCCCTTATATTTTGACAATTTTTAATACTTTATTACAGCATAGAATACAAAAATATTGCTGTATAATAAAAATTACTTCATGACAAAACCCCTTTACATATACCTACATGTAAAGGGGTGACATAATTACATATCTATTTTTCGAATCTCCAATAATCGATTTTAAATAATTCTCTATCTGTTGCTCCCTTAAACACAAGATACAAATCTTGAGTACCAATTGCATCTGTTACTGTTTGTGCAAATTCGACATATCCATTCAACTGAGAATCACCCTGCGCTGGTATAACTAATTGGCCAATTAACACTCCTTCCGGACTATTAAGACGCAACTCAATATAGCCTTCTACGGTACCTGGCAGAACGGAAACTTTAAAGTTTCGCGCACCATCGCTTCCAAAATCAACCTGCGATATAGCACCCCAATCTCCATCATGTAGTTCGGATAGCACTCTATTTGCTAATGAATTCATTGCCATTTCATTAGGTGATAACGGCTCTGTAGTAACCCCTGCCTGCCATCCAATTGTCTCCGCTTCCACACGCTTATAAGGGTTTAATGCATGGATTTGTGAGACTCCTTTATAATCTGCAACTATCTCCTCAATGGTACCATCTTCATTTATATATACGTAATTTAAATGTGTAGATCGATATCCATTTGCTATATTCATTGATTTTGCCAATGTTTGTGCATGATAAGCAATATATAGTTGATTGTGAAATTCAAAAATGACATGATGATTATTGCCGCCAATACCAAAAAAATGACCCGGATTTTTCAAAATCGTCCCCATATATCTCCAAGGGCCCATCGGTGTATCACTAACCATATAAGCAATTTCCCCTGCCGGAGGGCTTCCTTCTGGACGATCTCCGTTAAAGAAGTTGGAACAATAGGTATAGTAATATTTTCCATTTAACCTATTGATTCCAGCATTTTCAAACATAAATGGAGCAGGAATGATGGCAGGATCTCCAACCAAGCTGATCATATCCTCACCTAGTTCAATAACACGTGAAGTATTTGGCATTTCATCTTGTCCATCTGGTACACCGCCTCCATAGTAAAGATAACCCTTTCCATCATCATCTACGAGAACAGCAGGGTCAAACAACCAAGTAACCCCTTCCGCTTCTTTGTCTGTTCTATCTATTAATGCTCGCCCAATGGGGTCAACCCAAGGTCCTAATGGACTATCACTTGTTAGTACACCTATTCCACTTGCGTTATTAGCAAAATATAAAAAGAATTTATCCTCACCATTTATTTTTTTATGTGTTACTGCAGGTGCCCATGATTGCATTGCCCATTTTGCAGCTCCATCTGGACCAGCAGCATGAATAAATCCATGATCTGTCCAATTCATTAAATCAGCAGATGAAATAACAGATAGCTTATTAATCGAGCCATACGTATTATCTACAACATTTCCTTCGCCATCATACTCTAATTGATCAGCAGTCATGTACAAATACACACGATTTTCAAATACAAGTGCATATGGATCCGCACCAAATTTATGTGATACAAGGGGATTTCCATTCGAAACTTCTTTACCAATTGCAGATGTAGGTAGAGTATTCTTTACCGTAAATTCTTTTACCTCATTATTCATCTTATTGCTCAACTCCTGTTTTTGTCCTTCTGCATCAGGCGATATACTAATATTAATTATTAAAAAAAGTATCATTAGCAATATACCTGTAATAAAATAAAAGGTGGTTAAATTTCTTCTTATTTTGCATCCCTCCTTTATCTCTATTAGCTTTACTGCATCTTGAGCCTGGAGCTAGACGAGCGCGAATTTAGCCATTGAACTTTTAACTCACGCCTTCTGGGACCTTGCCATCTCTTACTTCCCGGTCGAAACTTCGTATATGTGGGCTGCTTTGTATCTACAAATAATAAATAGCTGTTAATCCGACAGTTTTTCAATGGCCTTGATGATGGTCTGGGCATGGTCTATTTTTTCAAATTCTAAATAACTACTGTTTCCATACTTCATCAATCGCCGATTGGAATGGCTCTTTGTATTTCTCAACAACAGTCGTAACCGAAGTACCTTCTAGAATTTCTCCCTGAAATTCATAAAAAGGCATGGATGGATATGCCTCCTCTTTATCTACGACATTTATAGTTTCTCCTGCCAGTTTTGCATTTTCAATATCCTCTTCGTTACTGAAAAGCGTTTCAAACGAGTTTTGCTGTGGATAATCATAAATCGATTCGATATCGTTCATTTTTTCATAGATATAAAGCAATTGTTCAGGATGTTCAACAGTTTTAGGGATCGTTAAATAATTCGGAATCGTGTTATGTGAGGAATACCCCTTTGCACTAGGCCCTTTTGGAAATGGTAGAAATCCAATATCATAGTCTGGCATATCCTCTTTAAAAGAATCCATCTCATAGTCACTACCAGCGTACATCAACGTATTGCCTTCGCGAAAAAATTGTGCAGGTTCAGTCCAATCTCCGCCTTCCGTAGGTCTAGCAACGTCCTCTGTTGAGAGTTGAGATAAAAAGTTCAAAGCTTCAATCGTTTTTTGATCCTCTAGATTTTGCTTATTCTCGACAGCTAGATTTGCGTCATTCGCAGCCAAAGCTTGAACCAGAAGCGAAGCAGTAGCAAGCCCCCACGTATCAAGTTTACCATCATTATTCGTGTCTTTATTCGCCTTTTTAGCGACTTCAATAAATGTCTCCCAATTCCAATTATCCTCGTCTACATATCCCTGTAAAGGGCTCATACCCAAACTATCCATTAAGGTACGATTATAAAAAATGCCAGATGAGGCCCCTAAGATACCAGCCCGGAATCCATAGCCTTTACCTTCAAACTGAGAATAATTATCTGTATACTGTTGTAAAAAAACATGGTCATTATCCGTATATTCATCGACTGGCCAAAACAAGTCTTGCTTAGTTAATGTTGGGATCATCCATGGTCTAGCTAGTCGGATAATATCACCAATTGGCTGTCCCGCTAATAATGAAGAAGTTACTTTATCTGCATACTCCGCATAATCGACAATAACGTATTCAATTTGAAAATTGTGTTTCTCCATTAATGCATCAAGTATTTCTTTCTTTTGGATACTATCTGGATTATCTTCCTGAATGGCTTCATCATACCAAGAAACCCACTTGATTGTTTTCCCCCCCATATCAAAATCCATTTCAGGTGTTTGATAATAATCCTTTTCATCTTCCTGATCCTCATTATTTTCTTTACCTGCTTCACTATCTTGATTCTCGCCACTACCGGCTGTTCCATTGTCAGGGCCGCTATTTACAGAATTATTACTGCAAGCGGCAAAAACTAAGAATAAAAAACAAAACAATAAAAACAGGAAATTTCGTTTTTTCAATTATTTCCCTCCTATGATAAATATGATCAACTATAACGTTACCGCTTTCATTAACTGGTAACAACCTGTCTTTATCTAGAAATTCACCTGTTTAATTATAGACTTACTTGTTATCCGCATAGTATGCAGAAGGTGAGCTTTCAATATTTTTGATTTTTTAAATGGTATCGAAGTCACAAAAATGGATTGAACATCTCCCCAACGCCCATAATGAACAAAAGTGCAAGCGCCTGTTCAGCGACGTACAAATTTAAAGACTTCTGACGAGATAAAGGAAACACGGCGACAAAGGAGCCGATGTTGACTTATCGTAGGAAGAAGGCGTAAATTTGCTAGTCGCTAGGCGCTGAGCTGGATGTCAACCGCGACATAAGCAGCTTATCCACAAGCTAGAATTTTATAGTACGCTAAGCTATAAAAAAATCTGACTGCCGAATGTTTCAGCAATCAGAGAAAGAAATTTCATTATCCTTAAGGAGAAAGCTCAATATAAATTGTTACTTTCAAGCCCTTCAACTCACTCCTTTCCAAGTAAAGTCCGCTTCTGTCACCAAAGATTAATTGTAGTCTACGATGAATGTTCATCATACCTGTCATTTCATTCGCTTCTCCTACATTTTTTAAGCGGAATTGCAATTCTTTAAGTTGTCCATTATTAAGAGTCTCACTATTATCCTCAATAATAATAGATATGGCTTGATTAAGAGTTTTAAATGTAACATGTAATAAACCCATCTCACTTTTTTTCTCCAGACCATGCTCATAGGCATTTTCAATGATTGGTTGAATAATAAGTCTGGGGACCTTGATCCGTTCCATTTCCTTAGGCAATTCATCAAACTTCACACGAATACGTCTTGAAAATCTTAGTTCTTGTATATCTGCATATATACGTGAATGTTTGACCTCCTCGGATAATAAAACGAAATCCTCCTTGTCGCGTGTAATGAAACGAAAGTATTCTCCTAGCATAACTGTGAACTGTTCAATTCTTTCTACATCCCCCACTTTAGCAAGAGAATTAAGAATAAAAAAGCTATTATACAAAAAATGAGGGTTAATTTGTGACTGTAGCTGCTTTAATTCTGATTTTTGCATCATCATTTTCTGCTTATAATCCGCATCAATTAAGTTATTCAGTTTTTTTAACATCTGATTATACCGTGTATACAGATAGCCAAATTCATCTTTCTTATCATGTTCAATTAGACTATTTAATTTCCCCGCTCCCATACTCTCAAATCCTCGGACAAGTTGTATTAAAGGTCGATGGATAATCTTATACGTCGTATAATAGACGATAACGATCGCTAAAATTGAAGATAACACAAATAGCCATACCCATTTTGAAAAAAAATTCAATGGTTTCCTAAGTGTTTTTTCTGATAAAAAAGTCATAATACTAGTATCTAATTCTTTCGAATAAACTTGATCAATATGGTAATTGTCGTCCTCCAGTTTTATTAAGGTCATTGTAGCTTTATTTTCTAAATTCTTGTCCAAGTATCGCTCGATAACAGATTGAAAATCTTGATTGCTACTAATAGCCAATTCTAGTGTTTCAAAATAAAGAACAGATTTGCTATCAGAATAAAAATTAAGTTGTTGAAGGGTATCCTTAATATAATTTTTATTCAATTCAATTTGTACAATATATAATGGGTCTCTCTTACTTCCCCCACCATATTTAAATGCAACTAGATTTAATTCCTCATTCATGCAAGATATTCTTTGCTGATTTATGTTCACGCTTATTTTTAAAGCATCATATTCATCATAATCTAAATCAGAGATGGAATCATTTATAGATAATGTTTTTGAATTGGAAGGGATATGCACCTTAACATCCTGAATATATTTACTACTATTTTTCATAATAGAAATCTTATGCAATACATAATTTAAGTTTTCTCTTCTCTCGACACTGTTCATTAGTTCCCATGTTACGGCTAACTTTACTATTTTATTGTCTTTTAGCAAATCATATTGTTGCATCTCTATCCATTCCACTTCTCGATTTAAATCCTTTAAATAATAGGTTAATTGTGTCCTTGTAGCACTTGATATATCATTTCTAGCATTATTATAACTCCAATAATATAAATATAAACCTAGCATTACAATGGGAATATTGACTAGCAAATATGTTATAACTAAACGAAAAAATATCGACTTTCTCCAATGAATATTAGGTAATTTTAGCACGGTTCCTCCTCCGAGCCTCAATGGATTTCACTTATTTTGTATATACCATTCATTAACCTCTCTTGTCATTTGCTCACCACCGAGCTTATTCCACATATCTACGAAAACATCAAACTTATCTATCGAATCACCCAATATAATATTAAGATACGTTTCATGCTGAAGATCATTTAAAAAGGACTCTCGTTCAATCATCGTAGTAGTCGGAGCTCCAGTGAATTTATCATATAGTAACTGTCCATTGCTTTCATACTGATCCAGGATAGAAAATGCGCCATTTTCTCCATAGGAACGTGCCCATCCCCATCCGACTTCTTTATCAGAACCTTCCCGAATGTATTTTTCGATTAACTCATAGATATTCTTCGCTTCATTATTTAATCGGCTTGTATCCCCCTGCATGCAAGCATCAACTATTTGCCGATAAGCTTCTAGGTTTTTCATCGGTGGGAAAGGGGTAACAGGCGATAACTGCCAAACTGGGTAAGGGTTACTATAATAAGTTTCATAGTCTGCAGTTTTCCCCCAGTTTTTTTCTAAATGCAAATTAAATAGCTTCACGATTGATTCCGGATATTGAAAGTTCTTGCTCACAGCGAAAAACTCCCCTGTACTAAATTCTAAAGGCACTTTAACTTGTTTGTCAGAAGCTGAAACAATCGGAAATGCTTGCCAATCCGCATTCGCATTTTTTATTCGACTATCCTGAACGAAAAAAGAACCCCATTGTTCACCATATAGCATACCTACTTTTCCTTCGATTACCTGTTCCTGTACCTTAGAACCATTTTTCAAAGAAAATTCATTATCTATTTCACCTTTTTTATACATATCTTGTAGAATTTGCAAAGCTTCTTTTACTTCTGGCTGAATCCCACCAAACACAAGATTACCTGAAGAATCTTCAATCCATAATTTTGGGAAGGCTTCAAATCCAGCCATAAAACCTTTTACATCTAATATGGGATCCCATAAGTAGTTTGTAAGTGCCAAACCATAGGTGTCATCAAGACCATTTTTATCTGGGTCCTGATTTGTAAACGCTCTAGAAATTTCTCGCAGGTCATTCATTGTTTTTGGAGGATCAAGTTCCAAGTTATCAAGCCAATCTGTCCGAACCCATAAATATGTAGCGTTTTCAATAGAAGAGCTAGTTACTGGGATAGCCATCAGTTTACCATCAATCGTGGCAGTTTCAAATGGCCCTATTCCTTCTTGGCTTAATGTATTCTTTGTCAACGGTGTAGCATAGTCTTCATAAACATCAGATAAATCTTGAATAAAACCCGCGTTGCTCAATACTCTTAGTTGCTCTGCATTTACTTTGACGACGTCAGGTATTTTACCAGAGGAAACGGCGAAATCCAATTTCTGTCGATAGACGTCTCCCTTTGCAGTCCAATCATAGGATATGCGAATTCCTAGGACTTGTTCATATAATTGACTCCACCTGTTATCACTTAATGATTCACCCGGTAAACTAGCTATAAGGCTATCAAAGTCATTCGACAACTCTCTTACAAAGGACACTTCAATTGGCGGATTATACTTCATTAAGCCTAACTCACTGTACACTTGTTTATGGTTCTTAGTTAAGGCATTCATTTCCCCATTATTTTCTTTTTCCTTATTATTTTTACAAGCTGTTATGTTTGATATCATCAATAAAGTCATCAGCACAAGCACAAATCTTTTCCAATTATGCATAATCTAGAATCCACCTGCTTTTGCTTGATTTTTGAAATTAGTGGTGTTTAAAAGAATTGAAAGATTTTATGTAAACCATATTTCTATATTTCTTTCATGGCAATCCAATATATCGCTTTAAGCTACGATGGAGTAGCTCGGAAAATTTCGTCCCTTCATCCATTACAATAAAAACTCTCTTTATATTCTTGAGGAGTCATACCCGTTGTTTTCTTGAAAAAGCGTGTGAAAGAATGGGACGATTCATACCCAACCATAAGTGCCACTTCACGAACTTTTACATCACTGTTGCTAAGTAGTTCCTTCGCTTTTTTTGCTCTACAATGATCTATATATTCAGATATATTCATACCTATTTCCTGTTTAAAGAAGCGGGATAAATAGGAAGGATTAAAATGATGAATTTCCGCAAGCCTAACCAGAGATAAATCCTCATGCAGATGCTCTTGAATAAACTCACAAATTTTCCGCCCAGCTAAAGAGGCACGATCTCTGTCTTCTATTGATTTTACTTTTAATATATCGTGACTGATATCTTGCAAATATTGAAAGCTATCTTCTAAAGTTTTATGAAGTTCTAGCTGCATTAATTTTTCCAGGTTACCAATTTCATTATATAATCCCCTTCGATTTATGTAAGTCAATAGCATTAACGATAAAGAATAATAGATTTCACTTATTTTTTGAACTGACAATTCATTTGTTAATGCATAATTTGTTATTTCTTCAAAGCAAATGGTAAACTCTTTCACTCTACCTGCCTCAAGATATCCATTAAGAATTTCTACTTTTGATGTGATTCGTGTAATATCCTTTTGGTCAATTTCTTGATTGGGAGCTACTCTATCAATTTGAATTAAAGACAAACCATCGCCAACCTTTAATTGTTGTAACTGACATAACCGTTCATACTGGTTTGACACATGTGGCCATTCACACAGATTACCACTCATTGTAAAGGATAGATCAATTCCAAGAGTTTGGCGGCATGTCTCTTGAATCTGCTCTAACGTCCCTTCTAAATAACGAATTAAGTGTTTACCAAATTTCTCATCATTATTTTCGGACGGCTGTAAAAACCATAATAAATCACCTTTTCGATCAACTATCCCTACATCAATAATCTGATCTGTTATAAACGTGTTCCAAATCATTCGTAAGGATGCAAATAGTTTTGTTTGTTTTATATAAGATATCTCATTGGAATGAATGATATGTCCTAGTATGAGAATTACAGGGGAAGTGGCATTAAGATTGATATTTAACCGTTCAAAGTCTATTATCAGTTCAGCCTCTCGCCTGCTATAGAGTTGGCTATCCTGGACAAAATATCTGAAATATTCTCCTTGCGCCATTAATTCATATAATTCAAGTTGCTTTTGAGATTGCTCCATTATAGAATGGGCATGATAATCAAGTTTAATTTCTTCTATAACTTTTAATACCGTTTCCGTTACCTTTGAATAGCCCTCTGTTTTAAGTAAATACTTCACATTCGGCATTTGAATTGCTTGATAAGCATATTCGAACTCACTAAATCCCGTTAAAAAAATCATTCTACATCTAGGCCAATAGTTTAGTATTTTCTTCGATAATTCTAATCCGTCCATACCAGGCATACGTATATCTGTTAGAACAATATCAATTCTAGTTCTTGACAACCAATCGAGCGCTTCCTTTCCGGAAAAGGCTTTACATACATCTAATTGATCAGACTTCAATTCTGAAAATACTTCATATAAAGACTCCGTAATAATTTCCTCATCATCAACAATTAATAGTCTGTACATAGATAACTTCTCCTTCTCTATACCTCTTCTTTATTATCCCTAAAAGTGGAAGCGGTATCAGTATTGGTCATTTTTCATCATTGTTTTCTTAGAAAATCAAAGATTAAGTGAATTTTTAGAATTTCTTTTTACACACACAATTTATGTCACCACTCAAAAGAAAAAGCTGTCACCAGCCAATTATCCTGTATCCAGAAAGTAAAATCTAGTTTTAACTTTCGATATTCAGGATTAAGGAAGCCAAGCATGGTTACCGTTAATAAGATTCCGACCAGTTCATTCAAAATGAACGAATTGGATCTATTGATTAAATTATTTGCCTATAACCTCCTTGAATTGTTTAAAAATGATCACTGCCTGACTTCTGCTAATAATTATACGATTGATAGGTTTCGGAGAGAAATCATTCAATCGGCAGGTGTTCTGATCCATCATGCAAGGTAACTCGTTTTAATAGCGCTTTAAAAGTATTTTCTTAATAAATAGCTTTATTAAATTTAGTTTCTACCCTCTTATTTCGATATTCATTAGGGCTGAGTCCGGTATACTCTTTAAACTTTTTGTAAAACCAATCTATTTCTGTATATCCAACCTTATTAGCGATTTCATATATCTTCATATCCGTATGTACTAGTAGAACCTTTGCTTTTTCCATACGTTTTTGTATTAGGTACTCCTTAAAAGATATATTTTCGTGTTGCTTAAATTTTTGCCCCAAATAAGCACTATTGAAATGTAATAAGCTTGATATTTTTTTTAACGTAATGTTTTGGTGCATTTCAGCGTCTATATACTGCTTTACTTTGTCAATAATGGAAGGAGATGGTTCATAAGTATTTTTTTGTGGTTCTGCATTTATGCAATAGCAATGAGGTTCACATGAAGGGGCTTTCGTTTTAAAATCCAGTTCCAGTGACTTTTTAACAGTTAATAAGCTTTTCTTTAATTCACAAGTTTGAACTGGTTCTGTCAGATAATCGCTAACCTGATAGGTTAAAGCCTTTCTAACAATACGAAAATCGCTCCTTCCCCCGATCAAAATAATTGGTATTTGGCTTTTTTGCCGAATGTGATTGACTAGCAACACACCGCTTGAATTATAGTTTTTTATATTAATAATAAGGAGGGAAAATTCCGACTCTTCTAGCAAAGGTACAACCTCAGTAAACTGATTGGTAGTAGCTTTGATATAGAAACTTACAGATCCCCAATCAAGACATTTTTTTGTATGATTCAAAGAATGTCTATTTTGATCGACGAGTAATAACTTGTACACAGATTACTCCCCCTTTATATTATAAGTATTTTCATAAATGAGATCTATATTAGAAATGAGAAAATGTATGCGCTTTAATTATGTGATTTGTATAACTGATTTGCAATGTGCAATTGTTTACTTTTGTTGCATCTATTTACTACTTTATATTTTCCATCTAGTTAAATTGTATTTTATAGTAAACATTGCTTCAGTGGATGATTTATGAGTAATTGAACTTGTCTTTTTATATTTAGCTCAATGTCAAATTTATTGCCATACACATCCTATCTGTGTTTTCCTATCATTCTTCTTATTCCCTCTTTATCACTTTGTCCCGATAGTGTAATGGATCCTCTTCTTTAGGAAAAAAGCTAAACATCCGTACATACTTACATTCCATAATTTTAGCAATCTCTACAGTATGCTTAAAAAGCTCTAAATAGGGTTCAAAATCATCCGTGATTTTAATCTTTCCAAGTGGAGATCCAATTGCTGAATTTTAAACCCTCGATCATCAATCTGTTTCTTAATTCTTTTGCTTCTTCTAAAGAATGATGAAGAAGTAATTTACCATTAACGCCTCTCATTTCAATATACTTGATATCATGCTGTTCTAAGACATCCATTTGCGTGTTTAGATCAGAATCAATTTCATCTGCAAATGCTGATAACCTAAATTTACTCATACAGTAGCACCTCTTTTTGAGTTTTATAGCGCTACTTTCTATTTTATAGAAAGCATCATTCACAATCATGGGATTTATTGCTAGATATATTGCAAATATTGCTCTTTCAGTCTATACTTTCAATAATGAATATATTAATTATTATGAATAATTGAAAGGTGATTTCGTGGATAAGCAAATTTTACAATACAGTAGTAGTAACTTTTTTATGAGCCATATGGTATCTGATCCACCTTATGACGTTGCGACTCACATACATGATTGCTATGAGTTGTTTTACTTTATTTCAGGAGATCTCACCTACTATATCGAAGGTCAGGCTTACAAACTCTATCCAAATGATTTGATAATAACTAATTCTAAAGAATTACATAGAATTGTGTTTAACTCAGCATCCCGCTATGAAAGAAAATATATTCATTTTCACCCTGAGTATATCTCCTCCTATCAAACGGATGAATATAACATCCTCTCTTATATAGAAAAAAGAAAGTTAGGTTATTTTAACAGAATACCTGCTGAAAAAGTTTTTGAAAGCGGGATAAATGAACTTTGGAATAAAATTGATAAGGCCTCCATAGAATCTTCTCCTGAAAGTCCAATAATGTTGAAAACATTTTTTGTACAAATGCTTATTGCGATAAATAAAAATCTTTCAAATTATAATCCCCCCCTTTCCGAGGGACACAGATATGATCAAAAAATAAATACTATTTTGGATTTCATAAATAAAAATCTAGATGAGAAAATCACACTGGATTTGTTAGAACATAGGTTTTACGTAAGTAAGTATTACTTATGCCATATATTTAAAACGAATACAGGCTTTACTGTTATGGAGTACGTAACCTATAAAAGAATCATGAGAGCGCTAGAGCTTCTTATGTTCGGACATGCGGCACTCGATACAGCTCATAGGGTTGGGTTTAGAGATTATTCAACCTTTTATAAAGCATTTAAAAAGATTACCGGAACATCACCTAATCAGTATTTTAGAAAGTAGTTTTAAACGATTAGCCACCATATACTGGCTTAACTTAGTGGCTCAGATACTATCAGAGCTTTTCTATTTGGCTAAAGATGTTAATACAAAAAAGACTTGGTACACTTTAGTGCCCGCCCAAGTCTTTTTTGCGTCTAAAACTCCATAATTCTCCAGAATGATTGCTTTGGTTGATGCTGTTCATCAAATAGCAGGGGCCAGTTTTTTCTTCCCTTTACCGGAAAATCACTTAACCAAGTGTAATCATCTGCCGCACCCCAAAAGGTCACTCCCGTAATAACATCTGAGTACTCTCGGAATATATTAAAAAATTCTTCATATCGCTCTGCTTGAGCACCCAGCATTTCTTCTGTTGGCTTCTTAAGATCCTTTCTTTTATCTCCAAACTCAAAAACAGATACATCCATTTCCGTCAATTGAATCTGTAATTCTAAGGTGGCATATTTTTCAATGGCTCGCCTAATATCATCATAAGAAGGACTTGATACATTCCAGTGTGCTTGAAGACCAACACCATGGATCGGAACTCCTCGCTCCTTTAACCCTTTTACAAGCGTATAGATTTTATCGCGTTTTGTCGGATCAGACTCATTATAATCATTGTAGAACAATAAGGCATCAGGATCCACTTGATGAGCAAATTCAAAAGCTTTATCAATAAAATCTTCGCCAATCGTCTCAAGCCATTTAGACTCTCGCAATAATTTTGGACCCTCGTCGGTGACCACTTCATTGACAACATCCCAACAATAAAGGTCATCCTTATAGCGTTTAACCACCTCCGAAATATGAGTATTCATTCTTTCTAATACCGTCTTTCGGTCTGCAAAAGAGCCATTTTTATTCGTAAAAACCCAATCAGGAGTTTGATTATGCCAGACCAACGTATGTCCACGAACTTGCTTATGGTTTTCTTTCGCAAAGGAAACCAATTTGTCCGCTACCGCGAACGTAAACTTTCCCTCTTCAGGCTGAAGATTTTCAAATTTCATCTCATTTTCAGCTGTTATACTATTAAAATGCTTTTTTAATAATTCCTGTTGTGTATCAATCGTGTATTGATTCACAGCCGCACCGATAAAAAATTGCTCTCTATATCTTTCACAAAGTGATAAAACCTCATTATAATTTTCTTCCGACATATAAAGACACTCCTCAATTTAAAATGGATCAATCTTTTTCTTGGGCCGTATTGCTGGTATGCCTGTAAATGCAGGCGCGGCCAATTCCTCTGCTTCTTTTAATCTTCCTTCTGATAACAACTTTCTAATGTCAGGCAATTGTATTAAGGAATCAGGGGGTATGACGATCCCGTGGTCTCCCATACAAAACAGAATCCTTATTAAGCTGAATTTGTTCCCGATCGACAAGACCAAAAACCCTTCCCCCAATCTCCCATTCTCTATTGGTAAAGCCTCATTCCAGTTTTGGGCAGGGTGTTCATACAATAGGATATCATTGCTATTCTTCAATTTTCCTTTTCCATCCTAAAAGAAAATATATTGATTAGATTATTTCCGGACAAATTCATCTTGTTGTTAATAATAAAATAGTATAGAGAAGGAGCAGTTCTCCCCCACCTGTGACTTGGCTGGTCCATACTTTCTAAAGGATTTTTAAAATGGAAGCACCTACTTTAACGCGGAACATAATAGTCAAGGAGGATTTGTCTCCTTTCACCTGTTATTTTTATTGTATAGTAAGCGTATTTTATAATCATTGTATTTATTGCTTAATACATTGCAAATATTGTTTTTTTGGAAGTGGATTCAAAATATAAAAGACGTTGTTTTAGGTAGTGGGTAAGGCTTTCTTCCTTTTCAATCATGTTATAAGGTTTTGGCAATAAACAATTTCGTTTTCTAAAACATCAGTTCTATTTTTGACTAGAAGCTTATTTTCATGGGTTCATCTATTAGGTATATAGCTTTTCTCAACTTTTTTAGAACGGTCCATTAGTATTTCTCTGGGTGACAATGATTATAACGACCTTTCGTATTGTGGCATCAACAATAGGAGAAACCAATTTCCGTATGACGAAATTGGTTTCCTTCTTTTATTAATAGAACAACTCTTCCATTGCTTCTTCACGATATTGATTAATTTTATCCGTTAAATCCTGGGCTATATCGTGCGCATTGACTTCTCCGTTTGCTATAGCTGCCTCAACATCTCCATATTCTCCCCCGAAATACACTTCATCCAAGAAAGTTTGGAATCCTGGTTGCGCAGCACCCCCTAGAGGAATTGGCTCTTTTGCTCTTTCAAGGAAATCTGTATAATACTGAGATTCTGGCAATAACTCACGAAGCTCAGCCCAAATTTCCTCATCATCAATTAATGGAAGTCCATCTGGGTGTTTGAAAATAAGGGAACCATCTTCATTTTCTAATGTTTTAAATGCTTCTAGTTTTGCTTGCCATCCTTCTTTGCCCCATCCAAAAAACTTTAATAGTTCATAGGCTTCTCGAGGATGGTCGGACGCAGATGAAATAGCACCAAAGTCAATAAACGCTGGCTTATGATTCGTTTTCGCTTCATCGCCTTTAGGTACAACATATGGAACCCATTTAATTCCTTTATCAATAAATTCTGGTTCTGAGAACAACCCTACTGTCCACCAAGCATCAAGTTGCATGGCGATCTTCCCTGTGCTTGCCGCCCATAGTTGACGGTCTCCAAATGCTGCTTCTGCCTCGTCTGTATCAAAGAATGGAGCATGGACACCACTACGGATAAATTCAGCACGCTGGGTGACAGCATCAGCCCAATCCTTTGTTAAATCATAAGATTCACCATCCCAGCCAAATTCCCCTGTTGCATCTTGATTCACAATCGGAGCCATAGTCACTATTTTCGTAAACGTATTGTATCCAAAAATTCCTTGTTCAGGAACAGTCATTTCCTTCATTAGATCCAACATTTCAGTGTATGTCCAATCTGGTGAAGGCATATCGACATTCATCTTTTTAAATAAATTTTCATCTAAGAATATTGTGTATGGTTGGTAAGCAGCAGGTGCTGCTAGCTTTCTTTCTCCATCAAAATACCCCGGTTCCTTAATTGTTTTTAAAAGAGTATCTGATTCGGGATCATTCTCAAAATACTCGGTCATATCAGCGAACCAAGCATTGCGAATTCCAATATCGACATTTCCTTGATACCAAAACACATCAGGCAATTCACCTGTACTGGCAAGATTAGTTAAATGATCATTCCAGCCATCTTGTTCTAGCTGTACTAATTCTACTTTGATATTTGGGTATACCTCCATAAACTTATCAGCCAAAAATTGATTCAAATCAGCATTGGCCCAAGAGGCATATGTAAGTGTGATTTCTTCATCTGTCACAGGATCTAGCCCTTTAGCTTCCTTCTCTTCACCTGCCTTATTTCCTCCCCCTTTATCCTCACTTTTTCCTGCCTCATCTGAAGAACAACCAGCAACAAATGTTAATACAAGTAAAAACACCACTGACAAAAGGCCAAGCATCGTTTTTTTCTTCACTAATTCTTCCCCCTTTTTTTGATTAAAATATATATTACGGTGCTTTATTCACCGGTAATACCTGTACGATCAACACTTTCAACGAAATAACGCTGTAAAAAGAAATACACAATTAATAATGGTAAAACGCTTAGCATTGTACCAGCCATCTTAATCCCCTCATTGATCTTATTCGGACTATTTTCAGTGACAGGGTACATCGCTTCATAATTTTGTTCAAACTGCTGTAATTGCAGGAGAATCGTTGTCAAACTATTGTCCTTACTAGTTAAGTACAAGGTCGTTAGATAGGTTTCATTCCAATACCACACAAAGGAAAATAAGAAAGAAACGATAAACGCTGGAACCGCCATGGGAATAGCGATCCGAAAAAAGCTTGTCAATTGACTGGCTCCATCCACTTCCGCCGCTTCATATAAAGCTGTCGGTGTTTGTTTGAAAAACTGATAAAAAATCAATATAAAAATAGAACTATTCAGCCCTTGTCCTAAGATAGCCGGTACAATAAAGGCACTAATTGAACCTGTTAGACCTAAACTATTAAATAATCGATAGGTCGGCATCATTAATATTTGCGGAGGAATAATAAAACTAAAAATCATTAGCGCAAATAAGAGATTTTTTAAAGGAAATTTATAGCGTGCAAAACCATAGCCAACAAGAGAAGCCACCACAACTTGACAGATAGTCGGTAATAACGAGAGTAATAAACTTCCTTTAAAAGAGGCTTTTAAATTCATAACAGAATAGGCTTGTTTATAATTTTCTGTATATAAGCTGGATGGGATCCATTTAACAGACTGATCTAATAAATCTGTTAACGATTTCATACTCGTAATGAACATGTGGAGCATTGGATACAAATAAACAAAGCCAATAGAAACTAATAAAGTATAAATGACCAACTTTAATAAAAATCCTTTTCTGTCGTTAAAGCCAAATAAGAATCGAGCCAGTTTCACCTTTATTCGTCTCCATTTTTCTTGTGGGCTGACCGATTGATCCCTAGGAGCTGAAGTAATCTTTTGCGCTTCCATCACGAACCTCCTTTCTAAAATGCTCTATTAGATTTCTTTTCTCTAAAGAGTAGAAACGTAATGACAAGCATAATCGCAATAATAACGGAATACATCCAAGCCATCGCAGAGGCAAAACCATACCCTCTCATCGCGGAAAACATATTTGTATAAATGAGATTAATAATCATATTCTGGCTACTATTAGCCAAGGAAACCAATGTATAAATCAGGTTTATTAAAATGATTGGTTTGATCGTCGGTAATGTAATTTTCCAAAAACATTCCCAGCTAGAACCTCCGTCAATTTTCGCTGCTTCATATAAACTTGGATCAATCTTTTGTAAAACGGCCAAAAAGATTAAAATCTGTACCCCGGAATACCAAAGGATAATAATAATTTGGTTAAATAATTCGCCAATCACCCCTGCAATCCAATCTGGAAAGATTTGTGTCAAAATCCCGAGCACAATATCTTGATTAAGCATAGGGATGGAAGTGGCCCCTTGACTTATAAGCTGATCAATAACAGGACCACTTGCAACTATAATAGGAAGAAAGAAAATTGTTCGAAATCCTCCCTTGAATTTCACATCCTGATTGAGGAGCATCGCAATAATTAAAGCGAAGACCACTATGACTGGAACACGTAATAAAGTGTTGACAGCAAAATTTAATAGTTCCTGAATAAAAAACATGTCTTTCAGCCATACATCTAAATAGTTTTTAAATCCAATATAACGAAACTGAAGTCCAGATGGTGTGATCCTCATATTATTTAAACTATAATAAAAAGATTGAATCATTGGCCATAAGACTAAAAGCAAAAAGCCTATTAACCATGGGAGAATAAATAAATAACCATATATTGTCTGCCTTTTTAACTTCATTGCTTATGCACCACCTTATAAGATAAGCCATCAATCGTTTGATCATCGAATGTCTTCGTTTGCTCTTCATAATTAATGTAAATGATCACGCCATTATCATAGCTAACCTTTGTTATACCATTATCACGTTCATATCCCTGGATCTTGGCATCTCTAGTTTGTTTGTGTATTTTCTCAAATTCCTCGTAATAGTCCTTGATCATTTCTTCGTACCGCTCAAATTTCGAACTATAAATATTGGAAGAATTTGTATACAACAATTTTGATGGATCTTCATGGGTAATATAAAAGGACGGATACAACCCCTGTTCAACTAATTGCAAGAAAAATTCTTGCTGATTTGCTTGGAAATTCGTATACTCTGCATACATTGGAATAATTCCTTTTAACGTTAAAGCGATAAACGGAATATCTTCATCTGTAAAAACATAATCAGATGACTTAGTCGGTAAATCTAAAATCGCATTAGAATAATCCCATAAATAAGAGAAAGGCTGTTCAAGAACTAAATGAAATTGATTCGAGTAATCAGACACAATCGATTCAAAGTAGTCTTTGGTTGTAACACGATCAAATTCCTTACTTCCTTCGCTATATGAAAACAGTTCATTAGAGATCCCGCTAAGCATGATATTCTCAATTGCTTGATCTTCATATTCTCTTGCCATTTTTTTCATAATCGTTGCGGATGAATCTGGATGTAAATAATGGAAGGATCGATACACGTTTCCATAAACATTTTCTTCATACGTGCGTTTATTAAACTTCTTCATAACCTTATAGCGTGTATTTCCTAATTCTTCTAGATTTATTCGTAAAGCATCATGGTAAAGGAATAGATCAATCCCATTTTTCTCTGCCTTATCGGTTAATTCCAATAAGCTCAGACCATCATTTAGCTCAGATTCCGGTTGAAATGAACGAATCGGTAACCCGCCATAATAACCTTTATCCTGCCACCCTTTATAAACAGACAAGATGTTTTCTACACCATTTTCTTGTAGTTTTTCATAGATATCACTTGCCTGGGTAAAGGTCGTCATTGGAACATTCTTTTTAAAAAGCAAACTTTTTTCCAAATCTGTACCCAACAGGTCCACACGAATATGAAAATCATCTTCTTTTTTCGTAATCAGCTTTTCATCTAATAAATAGTCGCGATAGGTCGAAGCCAATCCCATGTAATTAGCTTTGTCCTGAGAAACAAAATCATATCGGACCTTAATATCAAAATTGTTCCGGTTTTTCTGACGGACAACCATGGTACCGGAGTCTTGGCTTGTTGGTTGATTATAAAATTGTCGGTAAATAAATTTCGATGTGATCCAGTTATAAGGAAGAATGGCCCCATTTGGATAGGCCTCAATCTTTGCATTAAATTTCCCTTCTTCGACAATCCCTAGATAACCTATTTCAGAATCCGTTTGAACCATTCCAAACACTGGTGCCAGTATTTTCTCAGGGTTATTAAATGGATCCATATCATTGAATAAGGACAAAACATAAGGATCGTCTATTCCTGCATCCTCCCCATAGACCATTTCAGAATATGGCTGTTTATATTTTCCATTATTATCTTCTAAATGGATTAAACCACCTGACCCGTCCGGAATGAACATATAACCATCACGTTCTCCCAGTTTTGAATAACCGAGGAAAGGGTAGATGTATAGTCCAGCTATTTTAAACTTGTCACTTTTTTCTTCTATTTTATCCTGTGGAACCTCTACTTGAATCCCTTGATCTGTTAAGGTAACTTTTACTTCGTATGAGATTTCCAACTCTGCATAACTAATTTTTGCTTCGAAACCATCACTTGTTATGTCTAGATCTATATCAGGATTACCCGAATACATATCCGCACGGTACACGACAATATTTGTTCCAACTAGATATTCCATCACAAAGGATGATTGCATGAAATTTGTCCATTCTTCATTACTTTTTACCGGTTTTTCAATTGTGGAATACATAACAGCACCAGTATGTTTATCACGAATAATGAAGGATAGGTTTTCTTTCTTTAAATAAAGTTCATAGAAATCATTTTCTATTAAGAACGAATGGCCATCGATCTCCTTTTGTTTGTCTGTAATGATTTTCACCCGATTTTCTGGTGAGTCATCATCAACAGCTACCTGCTCGGGAAGAGTTTCTGCAGGTTGGTCAACACCCTCTTCTGCCCCTTCTTCCGCACCTTCATCATTTGTTGAATCATCTTCCGTTTCCGGTGTAGGAAGACCCGGAGCAGTCGGGATATTTCCCACCTTACTCGAGTCTTCACCAGTAAATATGAAATAGCTCAAGCCACCAACAATGCACACGAAAAGGATGATTTTGATAACGGTTTTGATTTTAACCATTTTCAACACGATACACCCCTTCATTAAATACTGATATGACGAATTGAATCATTTGGGAAATTAGTACATATACGATAAATAGAAGTAAAGCCGTAATTAACATGAGAAATAGGGTTAGAAAAATAATTTTAAACGTCTCTCTAATTGTGTAGTCATTCAATTCCATAATCATCAGAAACAGCAATACCGCTATCCATGTGTAGATTAAAAAGTTTGCTAGATTCAGTAAATAGACTTCGTTAAATGTCAGTACATTGCTAATCAAGATTAAAAAGGGTTTAAAAATAAAGTAAGGGGCAAAAGAGTAAATAAACCCACTATACATATGACTGAATGTACTTTCCCCATCATTGATTGTACAAATGAGATAGTTCGAAATGATCGTTAAAAGAAAAGCAGCAATGACGAAAGCAAAATCAGAACCAATTTCGAACACGCCATCTTTCACAAAGCGGAAGATAAAACCAGAAAAGTACTTTTCAAGTATAAAAATGATAAAGAATAGGAACATCAGCACTGTAGCCGAAAGAACACTTGTCTTATTTTCGTGTTTGATCCGATAAAAACTATCAAGTGGATGGCGCAATAAATTCTTCAAGAAAAGGAGATCTTTTACTAGCTTGAATTCATATTTTTTTGTCACCTTTTGCTTAAAGCGATGCCAAAATTGGTACTTTTTTTCTACCCAGTCTAATATTTTCTTCATAACGACAAGTCCAATGATCAGAACTAAGAAGTGAATAATATATTTGCGCATCCATTCGTTGCGGATTTCCCAGAAGGCGTCTGAATATCCCGTTTTATACTTAGCTAATCGGAAAGACGCTAACGCTTCCTTGTAATTTTCCTCTTTGAAATAGGCTTCTCCCAAGCCAAGATTGGCGAAGTCAAATAGACTATTTAGTTTTATAACTTCTTCCCAAGGAGCTTTACTTGCTTGATAATCCCCATTTTGATATAACCGCAATGCCGTATGTACTAGATTCGCAAACTCGGTCGGTTGAAAAACCTGGATCTGATTTTTCTCTGGATCAAGTGCATAAATTTGATCCTTTTCATCCAGAGCAACAGCCGAAATTTTGCTAAAGAGACCGACACGTTGCCGCCCATCATCCCGTCCACCAAAAACAAATAATAAATTTCCTTCGCTTGTATATTCATAAATAAATCCATTTTCACCAGCGACAAAAATATTCTCTAAGGACCCCGTTTCAATAGAGACCGGAAATGGATCATAGACATCTGTTTCAATGATATTTTTTCCACCTACATTTAGCTTCCGGATCGCTTCAACCTTTTCGCCTTGTGATACCGTATAGACAAGGCCCTTCTCATCCAAGTTAATGTTTTTTGCAGTGGCTGGAATCGAATCAATCATCTTACTTAACTGTTCCTCTGTAAAAATTGCCTTTCTAAAAGCAGTAAGTGGAGAGACGACTGTTTGATTTGGAGCAAAATAACCGATAAAGTCACCATTATTCGCGTTAATCTGAATGATTCCATTCGAATTCCCTCGTGAAATAATATAGATGTTATCGCGTTTATCAACGGCCACCTTTTCTGGCACAAACGGTTCTTTTTTACCAAATAAAATACTATCTGGTTTTCCGAATTCCTTTAATAGTTCACCCTCTAACGAAAAAACAAAGATTTTTGCTGCCACTTCATCAGCAACATAGAGTTTGTCATCATGGGATAAAAATAGTCCATTCGGCTTTTTCAAAATATCTTTCCCGATCACCCTGACAAGCTCTTCGTTCTTATTCCCCACTAGAATTCTTTGGTTTCCACTATCCGCAATATAGAACAATCCATCTTTTCCGATTTTTAAATCGGCTGCTTGTTTGAATAATTCATCATCAAACTTAACGATCGTTTGCTTTACTGTATAGGCAGTTTGAGTTTCTACATATCTACCATAGCCATCTTCTGTAAAAGTCTTATAAGCTGTATTGGCCTCTATTACCTGTTGATCTGTTAACCATAAAAAGAGAAAGGCTAGTAAAATAGGGATAACTTTTTTCATTTTCGACATATTCACACCTACTTTAATCCCGAATGTGACATTGTATTCATAACTTTTCCTTGCAGGATAATAAACAGAATTAAATTCGGGATAAACATAATTAACGATGCAACAGCCGCCATTCCTTGTCCAACTACTACATTCGTTTCTGCAGCAAGAGTATTCATATAGAAAGCTAATGTTCGCATATTTTCACTTGTTGTATATAAGGTAGACGTCTCCAAATCATTCCAAACAAGTTGAAAAGCTAAGATGGCAGCTGTAGCAATGGCAGGCTTAATTAAAGGTAATATAATCTTCCAGTAAATTCGGAAATCACTTGCCCCATCTATTACAGCGGCCTCAATTAAAGAATCGGGAATCTGATCAATGAATTGCTTAATCAAAAACAATCCCACGGGCGCAGCTAATAATGGCAGAATATGAGCTAGAAACGTATCATCAATTCCCAGAAAAGAAACAGTTAAAAATCGGGGAATCGTGACTGCAATCGGTACAAACATTAAGGCGGCATTATTAATCTCAAACAAAACAAATTTTCCTCTGAAGTTTTTCTTTGATAATACAAACCCAGCCAATGAAGAAATGAGTACAGATAAAAATACAACGGCAACCGTCACAATTAAACTATTTAATATATAGCGGCTCAATGGTATACCTGATGCATTAGCGAGCTGGAATAAATTTTGAAAGTTTTCCAGCGTCGGCTTATGTACTAAAAATCTTGGTGGAAACGCATAGAGTTCATCTAATGGTTTAAATGCATGATTAAAAATAAAGACAATGGGGAGCAACATAAAGAATGCAAACGGTATTAAAAATGCATAAAACTTTAGCTGCCCCCTTTGGAATCTTTTCGGATTAATGCTATTACCCTTAAAAGCCATATAATCTCTCCTTTACTAGGATTCGCTAAATAGCTTCTTCGATATATAAGAGAATAGATAAATAATAAGTAGCAATATGACTGATAATGCTGCCGCATATCCCATTTCAAATCGAATAAATCCATAGTCTTCAATATGATTAACAATTAATTGACCGGCATAAGCTGGTGTGGGGTTAGCCCCGGTCAATTCTACTCCAATGGCTCCTGTTGAAAACGTCCCGACAATCGCCATAACTGCTCCAAACAACATTTGTGGTTTCATAGATGGAATCGTAATATAGATAAGCTCTTGAAATCGATTGCGAATGCCATCAATGGCTCCTGCCTCATAGAGCGTTTCATCTATATTCAAAACCCCTGCCAACATCGCCAAGAAACCTACCCCCATACTTCCCCATAAGGCAACAATAATCATAATTGGTAGAATAAAACGGGTATCTTGTAAAAAGATGATCGGCTCTGTAATAATCCCTGAACGGATTAATAAGCTATTGATATAACCCGCCTGATTTCCACTAAATAGGATCTTCCATACAACCGCCATCGCTACTCCTGAAGTCATGGATGGCGAATAGAAAATCAATGCAAGTATCATGCGAGGAACTGGTGTCAACTGAGCAAGGCACCAGGCAAGCAAGAATGATAAGATGTATCCGCCTGGTCCTACAATCACCGCAAACAATACTGTATTCGGTAGTACATATTGCATAAAAATTTCATCTTGTGTTAATAGATTTATATAGTTTAAAAATCCGATAAAATCAGGACTCTCTATCGTATTGAAATTCGTAAAAGATAGATAGATTGCCATCCCAACCGGTATGATAATAAAAAGTGAAAACATGAAAATATATGGGAGCAAAAATATATACGGATTTTGTTTTACTTTATTCACACGATTGCCCTCCATTATTTAAAGTTAGATTCGGGATTTTCATACAGCTCAATGATTTCTTCATTTTTCATGAATCCAAACTCTTCTAATTTCCGGAAAGTTTCACGATTAATTCGCTTACTGGCTAAGTCGATTGCTGTCCGCAAATTCTCTCCATCTAATACAACTGAGTTGTACGCATTACTAAGTTCCCTTTCAAGCATATAGCTGCCCGGAACCCTCGGAACTTCTGTTAACCAATCTGTCTGTGCCAAGATGACATCCTTATGGCTTGTCTTCCATGGCAATCCATTAAAAGCTTCCACATTTGCTGTATTCCAAATATATTCTTCCCCATAAGTGGTCTGGAGAATATTACCAAAGGAAACTTGGATTTCCGTACTAGACCACCACTTTAGAAACTCCCATGACTCATCTTTTTTATTTGTATCTTGAAAAATAATATTACTTTCCGCTCCCCCTGCCGACCATCGTTCAATCTCTCCAGCTTCATTTTCTATCCCTGGCATTAAAGCAATATCCCAAGAGTTAGCAATCTCTGGGGCGGCATTTAAGATGAGATTGTACATAAAATAATCCGAAATGCCGATCGGAATGGAACCATCCCTGAATTGTTGATAAAAGCTTGGTACTTCATATGGTGTATTGTAAATTGTGAATAGATCTGTTAACTGCCGCATTCCTTCAATCGAAGCATTTTCATTCAACTGCGTCCGGCCAATTGATTCACCGTAGAATTCGCCCCCATTTTGGTAGATAATCGGCATTGTCCCTGCGAAAGTTTTCATTCCAGGCATTCCAGCTGTTGGATAGAAGAAATTCATCCCTTTTCTTTGCAGCTCTGGTAAATAAGTTCTCACTTGATCCAATGTATCCGGTACCTTTAAATCCAATGTGTTGAGAATATCCTTTCGATAAAACAGCACCCAAAAATTCATTGTATCTGGTAAGGCATAGACGCCCCCTTGTACAGTTGCAGGAATGTGTAACCCCTTGGGGAATCTGGCACTTACTTCTTCAAAGTCTGCAAATTCGGATAAATCCACTAATGCTCCCCGAATCGCAACCTCAAAGGGCAAAGCATAGTTAACGCCTAATGCCACATCTGGCGCATCCCCTGCTGCATTAGCCAATATTAACTTATTTTGATCAGGCATAAGGGAAAGGTCTACCTTGATCCCTGTTTCAGGAGTAAATTGCTCATCGATTAATTGCTGCATAATTTCTACATACTGTCGCGGTCGATTCACCCATACTTGTAAATGATTTTTATCGACACTCTTAACTGAATAATCTTGATCACCGAATGATTTAAACAGACGCTCTACTTTTAAATATTGCTTGGACAAGAAATTTTTAGATTTCGGGATATCTTTCTTATCTTGATAGAAGTAAAGTTTATCAATCGATAAACCGTTGTTATTTATTTCCTGTAATAAATTCCCTAGATAAGCGGTAATGGAATTGGTCCCTGTTGAAAGCTCGTTTTTCCTTACAATTAATTTATCAACGTCTTTTGCCATGCTCCGCAATTGTTTTTCGGAAATTGTTAAGGATGAAAAAGCCCCGATTTCCGCCACCTCAGGGTTATATATTTTTATATCTTCATACATTCTGTTTAGTTGATCTGCCCATGAAATAAGAAGATCTGTTACTCCAGGAATAAACATTTCCACATCAATATCCCGATTTCGATCCACATTCGGTCCAACTAAATTCGTTAATTCTAAAGATAGCGCTTGAATTTCTCCTAACATTTGTTCAATTTCTTCAATCGTATCTTTAATTGGATCAATGCTTATCGCCAAACTAAGAGTATGTTGGCCTGCTTCCAAATAAACCGGAAGCTCTTCCCCACTCTTCGAATCTAGTAAAGTCGTATTTGTAAAATTTGTCGTATAGTCGATCGGATAATTTTTTAACTCTTGAAAGGGAATTTCTCCATCTATTAAAAAATTCAAAAACACCGGGAAATCCGCTTTTACATTTTGTCGATAATGCATGCCTAAATAATAAAATCCTGACTCTTCTACCTCAAATGTATAAGTAACTTTATGACCAGGGCTTTTAAAAGCATCACCATCTAAATAATTTAGCACTCGCCGATCTGAATGATATGGTGTTAGGTCAGCATCAAATAAAGCATTGGCTCGGATCGAGGAATCGTTTTTATAAGTCATATCCTCGGCCTCGATCAAAACAAATCCATCCCCAGAAACAGGATATTTTTCATAATTTTCCAACTTTAGTTGTGGTGATAAATCGATAGAACGAATAAGTAAATTCCCCTCTGTACTCTTAAAGGTTAATTGATTTGTCCCTTTTTTCAATTCGATCAAAAAAGGGTAACTATTCCTATAACTGGTGTCATTAAGATATTTTTTCTGCCATTCATCTACTTTAACTGGTTGAGGAATAATGTCATTCCCATATTTATCCTTTTTTATCTCTTCAGGATTTTTCCATTTACTCTCAAAGACAAGGTTTCTAAGTTCATAGAATGGAAATTCTCCATTCACTTTCAACTCTATTTGTGTTGGTAATATATTTTTTCCAGTGATCGCATAATCAAAGCCAATTTGATAAAGGGATGTTGCAGGAGCTTGGAGCGTAATGGTCACTTCTTCCCCTTGATCAATTTTGATTACCTTTTCCCCTTCATATTTATCTAGGGATGAGTGATCCTTAACTAATTCGCTTACATTTTTGAAGTTAATTTCCTTACCTGTGTATGGATTAGCTTCGTTTTCTTCTAAATAAGTACTATACTTTGCTTCCAATTCCGATACAGCTCCAACAATTGCAGCTGCATTTTTCACATTGGAAGATGAATCCTCATTCTTCTTATCATCCTCCTTTGCATAGCCTACTAAAGCAAAGGATTGGGAAAAGGTAAGCAAAAATGTAATAAATAAAAGCTGGAATCTTCTATTTTTTAATAAAAGCAAATTTTTCACCCCAAACATATTAAATAAGCAATGCTTAAATTTAAAACACTTCATGTCCATCTTGAACAACCCAGCGACAAAAAACCGAATCGTTTCTTCTTTCTAGGGGGATTTGTGAATAGGTCAGTATTCTATTGTTAACCTCCCTTTGCAAATACATTGAATATTTTTCCAAAGCAAATTCTGGTAGTCTAGTTCTTTTGAAGTAAATATATTATACTTGTTCGTACATGTCAATAACATTTTTCTAGGAAACAGTACATTTTTTATTATTTCCCTTACAAGTCCGAGCTAAATAGCCATATTTCTCAACTATTTTCAAATAATATCTGAATATATGTATGTACAACTTTTGTTAACCTTATAAAGGAAAAAGACTAATTCCCCGTTTCTCGTTAACAAAAAGGTTAGGTATATACTACTTTGCTTCCATTGTAAATACATGTTAAGGCTAGTTATCTATTTACGAGGTAAACAGGTGATGAGTATATAAAAAACGACCCTACTATTTACGTTAGAGTCGTTTTCGGGTTTTAGCCTTTGCTTTTCAAATTATAAGTAATACATCTTAAACACAATATCTTGGTCATGGTTTCCAAATTTTTTCCCGAAAATGGTTGCACCACCAACATGTTCGGCATCCTCTTTTACTTCGATGCGAAATGTCCAGCGATCGCAATCTGTTTCTAAATCCTCTACTACCACGTCGGATAATGGATCTCCATCAATATACGTACCATGATCAGTAATTCTAATTGTTTTCAATAGACCATATTGGTTAATGTTGCTCGGCCACCAATCAGGAGTAAATTTTCCCCGTGTATCCGCAAAATCACCAGGACTTGTCCATGTACCTAGTTCTAAGCCATTCAATGAAAAAGTGATATCAGATGGCCATACATCATTGGCAAAAGGGAATTCTGATGAAATTTCCAAACTAATTTCAAATTGCTGTAGCTGTTCCTCTTTCTTAAGAAAGTTGGCAACATTGTATTGAACAAACCCTTGAGTAAACCATAAGATTTCGGCATCCACCCTTTTAGGGTCCATAAAATATTTTGGATCATCCACCGGACCGATAAAATCCTTTTCTGTTGCAATTCCGCAAGTTGGTTTGAAATCAAAGTCCGTATAATGTCCTATTGGCACAGAGGTTTCATAAGCAGCAAAGGAATGATAGATTTTTTTCGGAAAGTTAATTTCAATATGATCCACTTTTAAAATCGATATTTTTTGTCTTCCTGATTTCCCCGGAACTCTCTCTGTTCGAATCAGACCAGCATCCTCTAACTTTTGAATATGCTTGGTTACAATCGGACTGCTAATCTTCAACTCCTCAGATAATTCTTTAATATTCATTTTGTTTTTAGATAACAATTGAATAATTCTAAGTCTCACCTCACTTGCCAATGCTTGATAAACAATTAGTGAGGACTGATCTATTTCTAATTGCACAGAATTCCCCCTCTTTCATTTTTTATAAGAAAAGCGCAAGCGTCCGTTTAGCGACGTACAAACTTGGATAATAAGGCTGAACGGCTAAAATCGCGCCGTCCTGGCGGCAGACTCAATCGCGACGTCCTGTCGCTTCGTCTGCACTAGTACATCCTTGTACGTCGCAACGCCGTTCTGACCAACATCCTGTTGGCCTGAGATAAAGGAAACACGATGAACCACGAAATGCGGAAGGCGGTTGCTTAGGGGCGACAAGCAAATGTTCCTGAACCTAGGAAGGGCGGTTTTTCCCTTCCTAGGTTCAGGGTTATTTGACCTCGAGCCCCTACCGCCTGTAGCTAGACACCGAAGGGTGGATCGATGTTGACTTACGCAAGCAGGCACCGAAAGTTTGCTAGTCGCTGGGCGCTGGAGCTAGATCCAGCATTACTAAATTTATACTTTCCCACCCTGTAAAAATTAAATCACTCTTCTTTAGGCCAACACGAAGTTGGTTACAAAGGCGGTTGAGCCAGGACGGCGCGAACTTAGCCTTTGAACCTTTGAAAAATTTAAAATAATGAGTACTTATATATCATAATATAATCATTCAAGAAAAGTAAACACAACAATATTTACCCTTATTCTAATTAACCTTTTGATTAATTAAATTGTATATAATTTAAATTAAATTCACAATTTTATTATTGACAGCGTTTCATCTGCGCTATATACTAAATCCAAGTTAATTATTCACGAGATTTATAGTCTTGTTAATAACAACTTAGTAATCTACAAACTGGGAGAGGATAAAATGAGAAAGAGCATTCTTTCAATGTTGTTGGCTGTAGTAGTTATATTGCTAGTCGCTGGATGCAGTAATGATGATAAAAATACAATTACATTCTGGACACCACTAACGGGGGATGATGGAGCGTACATGGATGAAATTGTAAAGAAATACAATGCAACAAACCCTGAAATTAAAGTGAAGCATGTTATTACATCTGATATGTATACGAAATTATCGACCGTCTTGAATTCGGGTAAAGGAGTTCCTGATTTAACCATTATTCATGCGGATCGTGTTCCTTCGTATGTAAAACAAGGGGTTTTAGAACCCATGACAAATGTAATCGCAGAGCAACCTGAATTAAAAGAAGACAACTATCTACCGCAGGCTTGGTCCGTTGGGAATATTGACGGAACTCAATATACAATCCCGCTCGATATCCATAGCAATGCCATGTACTATAACAAAGATTTACTGAAAAAATATAATGTTGAAAACTTTCTCGATGATGATGTCGTCACATTTGATGAAATGTTGTCCTTACAAGGAAAGTTAGATGAAGGCGATTACGTCCTCAATGACGCTTTATTAAGCTGGGTTATCTTAGCACAAGTTCAAAATCTTGGTGGAGATATTCAAGAAAATGGAGAACCAGCAGTAAACACGGATTTCATGAAACAAGCTATTGAGGCAGTGAAGGAATTAAGTGATGCCGGGCTAATGACTCCTTATGGGGAAGATGGTTACTTAATGTTCCAATCTGGGAATGTTTTATTTTCGACGGATGGTACTTGGAGTTCAACTGCCCATGCGGATGTAGAAGGTTTGAATTTTGGTGTCACGAATATTTACGCTTTTGAACCTGATAAGTATACCAATAGAGCTTCCTCCCATTTATTTTCTATGTTAAAAAGTGACTCCAGAACAGAGGAAAAAGAAAAAGGAATCGCTCAATTTTTAGACTTTATTCGCCAGAACTCGATGGAATGGGCAGAAGCTGGACAAATTGTAGCAAGTAAAGAAGTGAATGAAAGTCCGGAATATGAACAATATATGCAATCCTTTTTTACTTCTAATGAAGAGGAAACTGAATCCCTTTATATTTATACGTATGAATATTATGCGTACGTACAAGAGGCATTGGATAAGTATGTACTAGATATTGTTCATGGAGAAATGGATGTAGAGGAAGGCCTGGACACTATGCAAAAATTTGTTGCAGATAAAATTAAAGAAAACGAAGCAGACGAATAAAAACTGTATAGTTGTACATATATGGTTTGAAAAAGAGTAATCGGTGGGGATTTTGTCCAGTTCCCACTGATTGATGTGTAAGTGATTTACTCATTTTTTCTTCAAAGAAGGGCTCCCCCTACTATGAGGTGAAGATACAGATGCTGCATTAGTTGAATTTCAAACCTATTTTCTTTGGGACAGTTCGACACAAGGAGGAATCTCGATGAATAAAAAAATAAATTGGTCACCTCTTTTCTTTGTAGGTCCCCATGTCATTTTATTTGCTGTTTTTATTTTTTTACCAACTATCTATGGAATATATGCTTCCTTTACGAAATGGAATTTAATCAATGATCCCGTTTGGGTCGGGCTACAAAATTATAAAACCATTTTATTGAGTACCGACTCTACCTTTCATTTTCAATTTACCAATGGATTAAAAAACACACTCATTTTTGTTGTCCTGAGTGTTCCATTATTAATTGTCATTCCTTTAATGGTCGCTGTTGCGCTTGAACATAAACAAGTGAAAATGAAGAGTTTTATCCAGTCGATTATTTATATTCCCGGTCTTATTTCTATTTCTGCAGCGGCTTTGATTTGGTCCTTAATTTTTAATAAGCAGTTGGGAATTACAGGCAATGTCTTCGGTTCAGAAACCGTTTGGGCTTCCACCCAACCTTATGCTTGGTTGATCATTATCGTCATCACCGTCTGGGGTGGTGTTGGAGGCAATATGATTATTTATCGTGCATCGATTAATGGTGTCGGGCGAGATTTATATGAATCTGCTGAAATAGATGGAGCTGGAGCGATTCGAAAGTTTTTTAGTATTACATTGCCATCGATTCGCTTTCCATTAATTTATACGTTTGTGATGACAACCGCAGGAGCCTTTAATGTATTTGGTCAACCGTTGATGATGACGGATGGTGGTCCAAAGCAGAGCACAACCGTGTTAATGATGTACATTCGCCAACTTGCCTTTAGTCATGGAGAATCTATCGCTGGAATGGCTTCCGCTATGGCGGTTCTACTTGGTTTAGTCATATTAGTCATTTCTGCCCTACAATATTATGTGATGAACCGAAATGCTTAATGAAATGAGTAATGGGAACAGAAAGGTGTGAGAAGGTGTCAAAAAGTAGAAATTTCTCTAAATATATTGCCTACGCATTTCTAATAATTGTCTGTTTAATTTGGGCGGTACCTATCTTATTTGGGATTACAACTTCATTTCGCTCACAGGCAGAAGTTGTATCTAGCGGTTTTAGATTATTACCTGTTAACTGGATCGTGGATAACTATGTGACGATACTTGAAAATACATCAACTGCTCCAATCCTGCGTTGGTTAATGAATTCCATTTTTATCGCAACAACGCATACACTTTTGGTTATTGTCGTCATATCGATCACGGGATATGGCTACTCAAGATTGAAATTTAAAGGAAGAGATGCCCTCTTCTTTACATTGCTTGGTATTTCCTTTTTTCCCGCGGTCGTCAACCTGATTCCATCCTATAAAATCATTGACGCTCTTGGATGGGTCAACACAGCCTGGGCCATGGTCATTCCAGGTTTAGCAGGGATGGGAAATATCTTCCTTGTGCGCCAATTCATGAAGGGTATCCCAACAGAGTTGGATGAATCAGCGCGCGTTGATGGTGCTAGCGATTTCCGGATCTTTATCTCGATCATCCTACCACTGATCAAACCAGTTTTAATTGTATGTGGATTGTTTTCTTTTACCGGATCATGGAATGATTTCTTATGGCCAGTGATCGTCTATACAGATGTTGATAAAATGCCGGTTACAGCAGGACTCTTATTATTGCAAGATATTTACGGAAATTATCGGATGATCGGTCAATTGATGGGATCCGCTATCTTAGCAATTATTCCCACATTATTGTTTTTGTTCGCCCAAAAATATTTCGTCCAATCGATTAACCTGAATTCTGGAATCAAGGGATAGATGAGATTTCAAAACAAAAGGAGGAAGTACCGTGAAAAGAGGAGCTGAAAGAAAGCTATTAATTGCAGGCTCTATCTGGAATATGTTTACAGCCCTTATCACGATTTTCGGTTATTCCATTTGGTTTAAAAAAACTGGTGTCAAAGGTTTAGAAGAAACAACACTTGATCATGTCTTTGCGACAACAACTGTCATTGATCATGTCACAAAGCTGATTGTCATGTTTGGACTACTTATCTTTGTAGGGGCGATTATTAATTTTATCATTTCGAGAAAAATGAGAGATGGCGAAATCCAACCGAAAATACTGATTTGGATCGCTTGTTGGGGAGTCTTTCTCCTCTTCACCATGGACATCATTGGATTTGTCCTCTATTTAATTGCATTTGTGCTTTATCTTGCCAAAAATAAAGCCATTAAACTATCGGAAAGAGAACAAAAGCGCAAGCGCCTGTTTAGCGGCGTACAAATTTAAAGCCTTCTGACGAGATAAAGGAAACACGGCGAAGCATGAGCCGATGTTGACTTATCGTAGGAAGAAGGCGTAAATTTGCTAGTCGCTAGGCGCTGGAGCTAGATGTCGACTTGCGACATAAGCATGTTATCCACAAGTCAAGATTTTAAAGTATGGCTTAGTACGGCTAAACCAATAGAAAGTCTATCATAATCAGAGAAACTTTTAAAAAAAATATAAATCACAATATATATGGGGGTTGACATCATGTCTACATTCAAAGTAAAAAATCCATTAATCGAACAACGTGCAGATCCTTGGATCTTCAAACATACGGATGATTATTATTATTTCACAGGGTCAGTACCTGAATATAACCGCATTATTTTACGCCGCTCCAAAACGATTCAAGGACTTACAAACGCTGAAGAAAAAGCAATTTGGTGGAAACATGAAACCGGACCAATGAGTGCCAACATTTGGGCTCCTGAAATTCATTATATTGATGGAAAATGGTATATTTACTTTGCGGCTGCCCATACATCTGAAACCAATGAAGGACTATTTGATCATCGGATGTTTGTGCTTGAAAATTCTTCTGCTAATCCACTAGAAGGGGATTGGGTGGAAAAAGGACAAGTGAAAACGCAATGGGAGTCCTTTTCGTTAGATGCTACTTCTTTTGAACATAAAGGAGTCCGCTATTATGTTTGGGCGCAAAAGGATCCTCATATTCCGGGAAATTCCAATCTTTATATTTCAGAAATGGAAAATCCTTGGACCTTAAAAGGAGAACAAGTTTGCATCTCGACACCTGAATATGAATGGGAGAAAATTGGTTATCTCGTTAATGAAGGAGCTGCTGTCCTCAAAAAGAATGGGCGGATTTTTATGACCTTCTCAGGTAGTGCCACCGATGCCAATTATTGCATGGGATTGTTGACAGCCGACGAAAATAGTGATTTACTCGATCCTCAATCTTGGATCAAAACACCGGAACCCGTTTTCCAAACGTCTGAAGAAACAGGCCAATACGGACCTGGTCATAATGGCTTCACCGTTTCTGAAGATGGACAACAAGACATCCTTGTCTACCACGCAAGAAGCTATAAAGAAATTGAAGGAAATCCATTATATGATCCAAATCGTCATGCACGTGTCCAAGTCATTGAATGGAATGAAGATGGAACACCAAACTTTGGGATTCCAAGAGCGGATACAGAGTGAAAATTGAGGCTCCACGGTAGTGGTGGTAAAGGGAAAAACATTAAAATCGCCACGTCCGCATGCCGTTTTAACCGAGACCCAGAGGACCTTCAACAAGCAATGTTCCTAAACCTAGGGAGGATCTATCCCTCCCTAGGTTTAGGTATGTTTGCCCAAGGGAGGCTAGAACTTTTATTTTTATAGGGAAAATAACTGTATTTCCTTTACATATTCTATTGGACGTTGTACTAGCTGCTCCAACACCATATAGTTCCTTTAATATTCCGTTTACACGACACTCTTTGTGTACCAATGCTCAGGAATTACATCCTTCTCTAACTCTAAAAGTTCAGCAATGATTTGATCTCCATCTGCAATCGAATTGACTAAGGGATCAGTCATCATGGCCCTTCTGAGTTTTTCTCTGTCAGCTTCAACAACAGCTTCAGCTGTCAATTCATGTGTATCCAAAACTAGCTCCTGCATACCACGAATCCCCCGTGGCATCTCACCAACTGGTAATGGTCTCACCCCATCCATCGTAACCTCACATAACAGTTCTAGGAATGCATCGTTGTTCATATTTGTTACCGCCCCTTGGTTAAAAGTATTGATGTAGAACGGTTTATCTAATCCTGCTACCATATTTTCAATAATATCGGTTGCATGGTCTGGTCCAAACCTAGTCATATACTCCTCAATAGGTGTTTCACCGCTAAGGAAACTGTCAATCTCCGTCCACATATACTCGTGGCGCTTGTAGCGATCTTCCGTTTCCCAAATGGATAACGGTGGAATTTGATCTTTTAATTTACCAAGACCTTGCCAATAAGGGACATACTCCTTTGTATGGGCAGTACAGGTTGGAATATAGCCAAAGATCTCATACAACTGGTAGCTTATCTTATCATTGAACAGAGCCTTAGCCCCTGTGTCGCCCCCTACTGTCTCTGTCTCAGCTGATCGTTTCATCGATTCGGCTATCGCAGGAACGACATCCTTTCCTTCATACTTTGCTTTTAATAACCAGGTAAAATGGTTTACTCCAGCTATTCGTACATCGAATTGACGATTTATCTCTTCGGTGTACTCACGTTTATCGCCAATTATCCCAGCCCTTTCAGCATAAATGATTTTTTTATGTGGCATATGGTGTGAATCACACAGTGCAAAACTCTTTAGCTTTGGCGCAAAACGTTTTAATGCAATTCCATTAACTGTGGATGGATTAATATAATTAATAACCCATGCATCAGGACAAATTTGTTCAATATCCTGCACACAATCCATAATCACAGGAAGCTCCCTCATCGCCCGGAAAATCCCTCCCGGTCCGATTGTATCTCCAGAGCACATTCTAATTCCATACTTTTCAGAGACTGCACAATCTATTCCTCTATACTTTACTGTGTCCTCTGCAAAACTAAGCACGACAAAATCCGCATCATAAAGGACCTTCCTTCTGTCAACAGACCCCTCAATCTTCAAATCTACTTTATTAGCTTGGACGACCATTTTGGCTAGCTTTACAAGCTTATTCAGCCGCTCTTCGTTTGTATCTACCAAGGCTAGAGTACCTTTGTTTAGATGTTCGGAATGAACCATCTGCCAGATACATTGTCTGCCAAAGAATAAACTTCCTGCTCCTAAAACAACTACCTTTGGATTAATATGAATCTCCTCCAATCTATTTATTATTTTTAATTATAGAAAACTAATGAAAAATAAAAATGCATTCTAGTAAGCTATTCATGTCATATAGTAAGAACGAGTTTAACGATCTATCCCCTTTTGTTATAATCATTAATATTAACTATGTCTAAAGGTACGGAGTTGGTTGCTATAAATAATTTAAATATTTTCAACGAACTTTCAGAGCTTGTCATGCTTAGAATAAATGGGTGCAGTGAAGCTGTTCATTCCCCAAATTGGATAGAAAGTAAAAATCATTTTGATTATGACTTATGGTGCCTTCAAGAGGGACAAATTGAAATACGTGTTGAAGAAGAGGTGTATCTTGCTTCGGCAGGTGATCTTATTCTTTTTAGCCCTAAGGTGGCGTATACAGCAACAAGTATTGGGAATGGGTGCAGGTTTATTTTTACACATTTTGATTTGGGAATTGGGGACCATCTTGGAATACTGGATAACTTTCAGTTGTCAGGTGTTATTACAAATACGTTAGTTAAAGAGGAAATCCGCCTATTTTTAGAAACATATGAACAATATAAACGGAGCGCCCCTATGTCAGGAATCAGATTAAAGGGGTGTCTTACTATTCTGATTTCCAAGATCATGGAACAATATGGGCTTGGACAATATCGAGGGGAATTTACATATCATACTTATCTACGGAAACAAACTATATATTTGGACACATTACAGCCAGTCTTTCATTATATACAAGATCAACTTCATCAATCACTACGTATCAAAGATCTTGCTTTGCTAGCGGGAATGTCAGAAAAATATTTCATCTATTATTTTAAACAAGCCCTTGGTGTTACACCTGGTCAATACATCTATCAGTTGAAGATGAATCGGGCACGAAATCTATTGTATGAAAGACATTATTCAATCCAGGAAATCGCAAGTATGCTCGGATATTCTGATCCATACAGTTTCTCAAAAGCCTTCAAAAAATATTATAAAGTGCCGCCTTCACAGTTCGTTTGATAATATCGCTCTCTTCTTAGCTACATGGATGACAAGGAAATTTCAAAAAAGACATTGAACCAATGAATGACCATCTATTTCACTAAAATACTACATTTGATCTTTCTTAGAATCAGGCTTGTTCCAGTGTTAAAACAAGCCTGTTTTGTTTTTGCCATGGAACAGCTTAAATCTGGTATCATGCTTGTATTCTCATCGCAAAAGTTGATGTGTATACTAATTCACTAGGGAACTTCAAAAAAAACAGGTTCCAAAAGAAATCTCCCCCGGAACCCATTTTTCTTTTTTATTTCACAAATGTTTGCACAATCCCCATTACTTCAGCTTCTAACTTCTCACGTTTTTCAAGACTTTCTTCCATCGTTTCACCTTTAACAGCGAAATAAAATTTAATTTTCGGCTCAGTGCCTGATGGGCGTAGGCAGAACCATGAGCCATCCTCTAGTTTAAATTTAAGCACATTCGATTTCGGTAAGTTGATTTGACTTTTTTCATCTGTTTGTAGATTCATTGCTTCACTGATCGCATAATCTTCCAATACGTCTACGCGCACTTCCCCAATCGATTGTGGAGGGTTCTGACGGAAAAATTCTAAAATGCCAGCGATTTGCACTGCTCCTTCTTTCCCTTTCAATGTTAAAGATTGCAGGGATTCTTGGTAAAACCCATATTTTTCAAAGATTCCAAGTAAGCCATCATAAATAGATTTCCCTTGCATTTTGTAGTATGCAGCAATTTCCGCAGCAAAAATAGCGGCTTGAACAGCGTCTTTATCACGAACGAAATCCCCGATTAAATACCCATAGCTTTCCTCATATCCAAATAGGAATTGATGTTCACTAGTTTCCTCATATTCCTTCATTTTCTCGCCAATGAATTTGAATCCAGTTAAAGTATCGAGGCAAGAAATACCGAATCTTTCCGCGATCGCTCGACCTATTTCCGATGTGACAATCGTTTTTATGATCACACCATTTTCAGGTAAGTCACCATTTTGTTGCTTTTGGGTCAAAATATACTCAGCCATCAAAGCTCCAACTTGATTACCCGTTAAAACGACAAACTCCCCTTGATCATTTTTTACGGCGACCCCAAGACGATCGGCATCAGGATCCGTACCTAGCAAAATATCTGCTTCTAATTTTTCCCCGTATTGAATGGCCAGTTCAAAGGCGGCATGTTCCTCAGGATTCGGAGAAGCAACTGTTGAAAAGTTTGCATCCGGTAATTCCTGCTCCTTCACAACCGTTACATTTTTAAAGCCAAACTCCTTTAGTCCTTCACGCACAGGGAAATTTGCTGTCCCATGAAGTGGCGTAAAGACGATTTTCAAATCTTGTCCCGCTTTTTGCATGGCTTCTTCATTTAAGTGAATGGATTTTAAAGCCTTTTGATAAGCACGATCTACCTTTTCCCCAATAAAAGTGAGGTAACCTTGTTCTTCTAGTTGTTTTTCATCTGCCACATCAATGTTTAATTCATCACCTGCTTGCTGCACATAGTGAATAAGCTCATCAGCAGGCTTTGGCGGGAGTTGTCCCCCATCTTCTCCATACACTTTTAGGCCATTGTATTCAGGTGGATTATGACTAGCCGTAATCATCACTCCAGCAAAAGCATGCAAATAACGAACGGCAAACGACAATAAGGGCGTAGGCCGCAAACTCTCAAAAACATATGCCTGTATTCCATGTTTCCCAACCGTCTTCGCTACTTCTAAGGCAAATTCTGGAGACATATGGCGACAATCATAAGATATGACTACCCCACGACTTTTAGCCTCTTCTCCCTGGTCTTCTATGTATCTCGCTAGCCCTTCTGCCGCTTTACGTACAGTATATATATTCATCCGATTTGTTCCAGGACCGAGCTCTCCACGCATCCCACCTGTTCCGAACTCTAACTCTTTATAAAAACTTTCCTCTATTTGCTTCTCATCCTGCTCAATCTGTTTCAATTGTTCCTTTAGCCTGTGGTCAAGCGTTGAGTTTTCCTTCCATTGGGAAAATTTCTCTCTCCAACCCATTTCCATACCTCCTAGTCCATGTCTAACACTTCTAAATTTTCATCACTAAAAATTACGATTCTCTGTCTTTATTAATCATACCTGTTTCTCATTTTTGACTCAACTCCTTAGTTGCAAGGGAAATGGAAAAGACCCTACGGAATATGCAGGGTTCCCTTATATGTTTATTTAAATTCAGGTAAGGATATGTCAACTTAGATTTAATCATTCATCAATGATAAAAGTTTACACTTTTTCACGGAAAAAATTCCGATCTACCTTAGATAGATCGGAATAATAGTAGGAAGACCTATTAATCAAAATATACTGCTTTACCAGTTTTCGCTGACTCGTAAATCGCTTCGAGAATTTGTGTCACCACAAAGGCTTGTTCTGGTTTTACAAGTGGCTCTGTATCATTGATAATACTCTCAATCCATTGGCGTGCTTCAATATCGGAATCGTTTTCTGCTTTTCCATCAAAAAATGCAACGCCACCAGCACCTAAATCTACTTTCTTCGTATACAATCTGCTAAATTCTTCCCCATTAATACGAAGGCCATCCTTCATATCTGCTCCAGCAAGTGTCCCACTTAAAGAAACCTTCGCTTCATCCACATCTAATGTATTAAGCGCCCAGCTTGACTCCAAAACAATCGTTGCACCGTTTTCCATTGTAATAAAACCAAAAGCAGAATCTTCTACCTTAAATTCTTCAGGATCCCAAGGACCGAAGGCATTTGCAGCGTTTTCCATATGTCCAAGTTTATGATAAGTTGTTCCCAACACCGCTTTTGGTTTATAATTGTCCATCATCCATAATGTAAGGTCCAATGCATGAGTACCAATATCAATTAGCGGACCGCCGCCTTGTTTTTCTTCATCAAGGAAAACACCCCAAGTTGGTACAGCACGGCGACGAATTGCATGAGCTTTCGCATAATAAACCTCACCCAAATCACCACGAGTACAAACATTATGTAAATGAAGGCTGTCAGGTCTGAAGCGATTATTATAGCCAATTGTTAACTTTTTACCCGTACGTTTAGCTGCTTCAACCATTTGCTTTGCTTCTTCTGATGTTTTCGCCATTGGTTTTTCACACATTACATGTTTGCCAGATTCCAATGCAGCAATCGAAATTTCAGCATGCGAGCTGTTAGGTGTACAAACATGTACAATATCGATGGACGAATCCGCTAACAATTCTTTGTAGTCCTCATAAACTTTTGCACCTTCAACACCAAATTTAGCAGCCGCTTCTTCCGCTTTTTCCACAACAATATCGCAAAAAGCAACCATTTCAACCTGCTCTAATTTCGATAAACTTGGCATGTGCTTACCATTCGCAATTCCGCCACAACCAACAATCGCTACTTTCAACTTCTCCGACATCCATCTCATCCCCTTATTTTAAACTTCGTCTATAATTTAAACGTTTCTATCAAAATAGTCAAGAAGATCTTTTGGGAATTTCCGGGTGCCTAGCACGCCCCGCTTTTCTCATATTAAAATAGTGAACCACTTCTCAGTTGAATGGCCTCTTTAATAGCCTCATCTGAAATATTAGTTTGATTTTCTAAATCGGATATCGTCCTTGCAAGGCGGATAATTTTTAGTTTAACCCGGCTACTCCAATGATGGTTTAATGATAAGGAAAATAACCACTGTTCCTGACTTTTTGTCAACGGGCTTGTTTTTAATAATTTTTCGATTGCCACTTTTCCGTTCGTCTGTTCCGTTTGATAACGGGCGTATTGCCGTTCTCTTGCACCCGGCACTTGGTTTAAGACGTCTTCCCGATTTTCGAAAGCCCTTCAGCGTTAAAACAAAAAAGAGGGAAAGGCCTCTATCCCAAGAAACCTTTCCCTCATTCTTTTTTAGCTCAAACCAAGATGTTCTTTTAAATGAGCTTGAATGTTTGTACGTTCTTCATCTGGAACTACATAATACCAAACTCCACCAATGGTCGAACCGCTACCTTTTATTTCTAATTGTTCAATTTTGTGACGGGCACCGGCATAGTTTTTCTGAATATCAACCATGTCATCCATCGACAAATTTGTCTCGACATTATTACTCAACGCTCTTAACACATCATCATATTTCCAAAGAGCTGAAATATTCGCTCCTTTATTCATAACTCCCTCAATCACTTGACGTTGACGCATTTGTCTTCCGAAGTCACCTCGAGCATCTTGCTTACGCATTCTAGCATAACTTAATGCTGCATCTCCGTCTAAATCAAGCTTACCTTTTGCAAAATGGTGACCACCCTGTGAAAAGTCCAAGTCATTATTTACGGTAATTCCACCAACCGCATTGACGATATCTTTAAATCCATCCATATTCATTTTAATATAGTAATCAATGGGAATATCTAGAAATTTCTCCACTGTATTCATCGACATTTCTACATCTCCAAAAGCATAGGCATGGTTAATTTTGTCGACCGTTCCGTGCCCAACAATCTCAACTCGTGTGTCACGGGGAATACTTAACATTTCCATCGAATTTGTTTGTGGATTCACGGTCACCACAACCATAGTATCAGATCGTCCTTTATCACCAGGTCGTTCGTCTACCCCAAGCATTAAGACCGAAAAAGGTTCTTTCTTCTTTAAAGATAACTCAGATGGTCTCTTTACCTCAGGGGTACGATCAATCGGTTTATGAACAGTGTTTACAGCTTTATTCACATTATGAAAAATCGAATATCCATACCCTACGATTCCCAATACCAATATTAAAAGAACAGAGAGGAATATCTTTAAACCTGTCCTTTTCTTTTTTTGCTTTGCTCTTTGCATTTTTTATATTTCCTTTCCCTTTAAAATTTAGATTCAACCTCTTCGTTGATCATGTATGAGTCATAAGTACAGTTATCTAAAGAATAGACGTCTATTGTCACAAAAAGTTACATTTCGACCATTTTTTCAAAACTATAAACCTATCCTTAATTATACGAAACTTTGCAAGGCGAATTCAATATTAATTTTGTCTAATTTGTGTCACACTATAACTCACCAATGGAAACAACCTCGCTATCGACCGAATTTCCGCATAGGTATTACTCTTACATTTTCTCCAGCCAAAAAAAGGAAAAGGCATAACCACTTCCTTATCCAAGTGCTCTCGCTGTTTAATTAATGGGCGTCGTAACGATCAAAGGCTTGTTAATCAGGATAAGGATCCTCCGTTAAAACCGCAGATTTGGTCCTTTTTGAGCACACACTTAAAAGCTTTTTTAGCGACAATTTCTTCGTTTATCCTTTAAAAAGTGACGAGCAAAATATGTAGAATATTTAAGAATGAAAATGCTAATAACCGAAAATTGCGCTTTTTATTGTTTGCTGTGGAACAGCTTTTAGTGTGGCAGTTGCTTCCATACCATTTTTTATTATCCCTCCGTCTCTGTTACAAATCCAAGAAAAGCATGTAATGCAATTTGAATCCATAAATACGCTACGGGTGCAATGAGAAATACAGCTAGAATAATAGAAATTTTATAGCCGATCCAGCCCAATGCAATAATCATCAAAGCGACAGCGACTGTATGAAAAGGACGAATTAATGTAATGATAGAGGAACCTCTAACTATATTTTTAAATGTGATTTCCATATGTACGATAGACGGTATTCCATGAATAAATAAAACGAGTAAAATGGCTTCAATTAGGTAAGATCCATAAATAAGCACTTGACTAAAAGCCTCATCTACTTGCCGAAAATGCTGGATGTTGATGAGTAATAACACAGCAACCGCCATTAAGGGGAGACCGAATACATTTGCTTTTACAAACATTTCCTTATAAAAACGCCAAAACATTTTTACTATCGATAGTTCCGCTGTCTCTCGTATATATTGCCTAGCTACCGCCATTACAGCCAAAAGAGACGGAAAAAAGCCAAATATCCCTAAACCCAGTACTGTAAAAACCATGAATAATGCTTGTAAAATCATCACTCTTCCTACTACCTGACTGAAGTTCCGCAAAGATTCAGTCTGCATAGAACCACTCCCCCTTACCTGAATTGTGCCTGTTATTCATCTTTTTTGACAACTGTTTCTTAATAATCAAATTTGTAGGAATTTCTATTTTAAAGGAATTTATCTACCTTGAAAACGGTTATTAAATAAAGCAGCTAGCTTATCTTCTATTTATAGTAAGCGTTTTTATATGCTTGAGCAAGTAATGGGTCATCCGACAGCTCTATGAATATTTTTTTAATAGGTGGAAACCTTCAGGACGATCATGATCATGATCACGATCGAGCTCGAATCGTGACCGAAATCAGCAAGAAACTCTCAATGTAGGCACGATTGGGGGCGAATCGTACCCAAAATCAGGTGGAAACCCTCAGCGTGGTAACAATCATGGTTGAATCGTGCCCGAAATAAGGCGGAAACCGTCTGGATAGTCACGATTGGGTTCGAATCATAACCGAAATCAGCAGGAAACGCTCAGGATAGTCACAATTAAGTTCGAATCGTACCCGAAATCAGAAATTCAAATTGGAATGATCTATTGAAATACGAAAAAGGAGCCTTCAAAGCCAGTTCTTTGACTTTTGAACAGCTCCTTCTTATTTCCAAGTTCACTCTTTAAAGCCGGTCATTTTTGGATTAAAGAATTTTTTCGGACTAGAATTTCCCGGGAAATTGTCATTTCGGGAGAAATCCTGATGGTGTTTTCAGCACGAATATTGCGGAATTTGGGCGCAGCTTCCCGTTCTTCCTCTCCGACGTGTCTTTGTCCATTCTTTTACACTTTATAAACTCTAGCTTCAAATGGTTTTAAACTTATATTTTTCACAGCATCATGATCATTTACTTCAAGATTCGCCAATAACAATTGGCTAGATGTTACCTCAAAAGGTAAATCCTCATTCATATTAGCCGTTTGATCTGTCAAATTAACAAGAATCACGACTTTTTCCTCCCCCGTTGTACGGGTATAGGCATAAATTTGCGGATGATCTGGTAGTAGAAGATCATAAGTCCCATAAGTAAAGATTTCATGTTCCTTTTTAAGCTTGATCATCTTTTTATAAAAATGAAGGATGGAATGTTGATCATGTAATTGCTTTTCAACATTGATTGTTTTGTAATTAGGATTGACACCTAACCATGGAGTGCCTGTTGTAAAACCTGCTTGTGGTTCATCTGACCATTGCATAGGTGTTCGAGAATTATCACGACTAGAAAGCCAAATTCCCTTCATGATTTCCTCATGAGGCACCCCTTCTTCACGCTTGATCCGATACATATTTTTATCCGCTACATCATTATAATCTTCGATGGAATCAAACTTCACATTCGTCATTCCAATTTCTTGGCCTTGATAAATAAAGGGCGTTCCTTGCATAAGGAAGTACATTGTTGCTAAAGCCGTCGCACTTTCATACCAATACTCTTGATCATTTCCCCATGTGGAAACTCGGCGCGGTTGATCGTGATTTTCAATAAACAAAGCATTCCAACCTTTATTTTCAAGCGCTTTTTGCCATTTCGTTAAAGCTTTTTTCAATCCAACAATATCAAGATCGGTATTCCCTTCTGTATTCCATAAATCTAGATGTTCAAATTGGAAAACCATATTAAACTTTCCTTTTTCTTCACTGATCCACTCATACAAATCTTCTTGATTTTCTACCTTTACACCATTGGCCTCTCCAACCGTCATGATGTCGTATTTTGAAAATGTCTCTTCTTTTAATTCTTGAAGATATTCATGAATTCCAGGTACGTTCATATGTTTATCAAATGAGGGCACATACTTTAATCCCTCTGGATTCGGCATATCCGTAAGCCCTTCTTCTTTGTTAATATGGCTGATCGCATCTACACGAAATCCATCAATGCCTTTGTCTAACCACCAATTGATCATATCGTGTAAAGCGTGACGAACGTCCGGATTTCTCCAATTTAAGTCTGGCTGCTTTTTTGAAAAGATGTGCATATAGTACTGTTTCGTTTGCTCATCATATTGCCATGCCGATCCACTGAAAATACTTTCCCAGTTATTCGGTTCTTTACCGTCCTTTCCATCGCGCCAAATATACCAATCTCGTTTTGGATTATCTTTTGAAGAACGAGATTCAATGAACCAAGGGTGTTCATCACTTGTATGATTAATCACTAAATCAATGATTAACTTCATACCCCTTTTATGTACTTCTTCTAATAACTGATCGAAATCAGCCATCGTACCAAACTCATCCATAATATCTTGATAATCACTAATATCATAGCCATTATCATCATTTGGCGATTTATACATTGGGCAAATCCAAATCACATCAATACCTAAATCTTGAATATAATCTAATTTCGAAATCATTCCTTGTAAGTCACCAATTCCATCACCATTGGAATCCATAAAACTACGCGGATACACTTGATAAGCTACTGCTTCTTTCCACCAAAACTTTTTCATTTATTATCCCTCTCTCTTAGCCCCGTATTGTTTTAGGACTGCCCCACACCTTTACTTAATGGGGACCTCCTTACCTACTGTCTTATTTAAACACTTTGTTTTAATGACCATTTTTCAAGTTGAATCATTTCTATTGCTGCATCTGAGAAAAATTCAATCCCTGTTGAATCACGCTCCGGGTAGATGCGCGCACTCATGACTTTTTCTCCATTTTGCATAAAAATTTCTACTGAAGATTTATCTATAAACAAATGAAGTTGAAGCTTGCCATTCTGTAATGCAAGCGGCGCTTTCCGAACACCACCTGGTCCTTTACCCGATTTTGAGCGATCTAGTACGATCTTTTCTTCGTCAACATAATAAGTCAGGTTAGTTCGCTCAGTTCCTGTTTCATTCATACGTAAATTCAAGCCAAATTTCGTTGCCTCTTTCGCATCAATCGACACTTTCATTTCTAAGCAATCTCCGTGAACCCCATCTAATTTCTTGTTTTGATCCACGATCAACTTTTGATAGCGGATCGGATCATAACGTAGTGAAGCTAATTCAGGAATCGGATCGATTCTCAACTTTTCCTTTTCTATCGATAAAATACAGGGAATGGTCATCGCTCCAGCCCAATCTTGCTTTTGTTCAGGCATTTCGCTTTCCCACATGGCCATCCAGGCGATGACGATCCGTCTTCCTTGTTCGTCTAGCATCGTTTGTGGGGCATAGAAATCAAAACCGTGGTCCAAAATCTGCCATTTTTCAGAGGTGAAATTTCCTTTGTCTTGATGGAAGTGGCCCATTACGGCTACAGATTGATGAAGGTTATGATAGTAATCCCCTTCAGGGTGAACACCTTGTGGGGACATAACCAAAACATCCGTGTCATCTAGCTGAAATAAATCTGGGCATTCCCACATATACCCTTGGTTTCCTTGCCCTTTTGCAAGTATGTTAACAAATTCCCAATGAATCAAGTCGCTGGATTGATAAAGGAGCGCCTGTCCCATTCGATTCTTTGTTTGCGAACCGAGGACACAATAGTACATGTCGCCTTTTTTCCACACTTTTGGGTCACGAAAATGAAAAGGGTGAACATCCCCATCGGGTGCTTTGTCGATGACTGGATTTTCGTTTATTTTTTCAAAATGAATCCCATCTTCACTCACTGCCAAACATTGAACTTGCTTTAAATCAGTCTCTTGATCTGGCCCAGTCCATTGATTTCCTGTATAAAACAAATATAATTTTCCATCTTTTTCTATAGCACTTCCTGAAAAGCAACCATCCTTGTCATACGATTCGCTAGGAGCTAATGCAATCGGCAACCTTTCCCAGTGAACTAAATCTTTACTTTTCACATGCCCCCAATACATCGGTCCCCATTCAGGGGAGTATGGATGATGTTGATAAAATAAATGATATTCCCCATTCCACATACAGAAACCATTCGGATCATTCATCCAATTAGCTTCTGGCATAACATGGTAATGCAAACGCCAATCATCCTGACTTACTGTCCGACTTTTTTCATTTATTAGGGAATGTGCCTTTGCAATTTCCTGTTGATGTTTATTCATTTAAAATCTCCTTCATACTACTCGCTTTTTCCAATTTCATCACAATCCATATGAAAATTGAGCCTTTGTAGAATACTTGTGTATCTACATCGACTCAATTTTTTAATGAATGCCCAAAATCCAGATACTCATTCGAAATTTTTGCTCTATTGCGCTACTTTCCCGCCTTATTGCGCAAGTTCGTCTTGTGCATCTTCCTGCTTGATTTGCAGAACTCTTCTCCTCATTGCGCAACTTCAAGCTCCTATTGCGGAACTGCGGGCACTTATTGCGAACTTCTCTTTATTTTACGGCTCCTTCAGACACACCTTTGATGATTTGTTTTTGTGCAAAGAAATAACCAATGATGACAGGAATAATCGCAAGGGTTAATCCGGCTAAAGCTAAATGCCATTGCTTCGTATACTGTCCAAAGAAGAAGAACATTTTAATGGGGATGGTCGCTCTCGCTTCTCCCAAAATTAAGGATGGCAATAAATAGTCATTCCAAATCCAAATTACATTCAGAATCCCAACTGTAACCGAAATTGGTTTCAGTAAAGGGAAGATGATATACCAGAAGATTTGGAAACGATTAGCACCATCAATGACAGCTGCCTCATCAAGCGATTTGGAAATTCCCGTCATGGCGCCATGATAGAGGAAAATCGATAGACTACAACCAAACCCTAAATACATGAAGATTAATCCAGCTTTATTTAACATGTTCACACTTCCAAATAAGGAAACAAGTGGAATCATAACGGATTGGAATGGAATTAGCATCGCTGCAACAAAGATTAATAAGAAAAGACCACTTAATTTACTTTTATTACGTGCTAATGCATATCCGGCCATCGACGAGAAAATAACAATGATGATGATACTACAAACCGTAATTAATACGGAATTCCCCAAAGATTTAATAAAATCAAGGTCCTCGAAAGCACGTGAGAAGTTTTCCGTTGCCAATTCAGTAGGCAATCCTAAAACATCTGTAAAAATTTCCTTTTTGGTTTTAAAGGCATTCACAAAAATCAAGTAAAACGGGGAGAGCCAAAGTAATCCGAGCAAAATGCCAAAAGCTTCTACTAAATATAAATTTCGCTTCCTGCTCTTCACTATAAGTCGACCTCCCGCTTCTTATTGTAATAAACTTGTGTAAGGGCAATTACTGCTACAATAATAAAGAAAATGACAGCCTTCGCTTGTCCAAGTGCCATATCATTTTGTGTAAAAGCTGTTCTGACAATATCCATTGCCACCATTTGTGTAGAATCATAAGGTCCTCCATTTGTGAGTGACAAGTTTTGATCATAAATTTTAAAAGAATTGGATAAAGTTAAGAACAAACTAACTGTAAAGGCAGGGGCAACGAGTGGAAATGTAATATTTTTGAATCGTTGAAAGCTATTCGCACCATCGATTTTGGCGGCTTCAATCAAATCCTGTGGAATACTTTCTAGATAAGCGATATAAATAATCATGATATAACCAGCCATTTGCCAGCAGGTTAGGATCACAATCCCCCAAAATCCTGTGTTCGTCGTTGACAACCAGCCAGTCAGAGCTTCAATCCCAAGAGATTTCCCAATATCACTAAACACACTTACGAAAATAAACTGCCAAATAAACCCTAGAATCAGTCCACCAATTAGGTTAGGCATGAAAAAAACAGTTCTTAAAATATTGCTTGATTTCAATTGTCTTGTCACTAACAGGGCTAACCCTAGTCCAAGAACATTTAGTAATATGACTGTGACAACCGCGATTTTTATCGTAAACCAAAGAGCTGGCAAGAAACTATTATCTTTAAATGCATTTACATAATTTTCAAATCCGATAAATTGACCTACTTCCAATCCATCCCAATCAGTAAATGAGTAAAAAATCCCCATAATAAGAGGGATAAAAACAACAATGCCTAATCCGATTAAGGCAGGCCCTAAAAAAATCCAGAATGATAAATCTTTGTTACGCATACTCACCCCTCCTAAGAAAAGCGCAAGCGCCCGTTTAGCGACGTACAAATTTGGAGCATAAGGTTCAAAGGCTAAATACGCGACGTCCTGTCGCTTCGTCTGCACTAGTACATCCATGTACGTCGCAACGCCTTTGTGACCAACGTCCTATTGGCCTGAGATAAAGGAAACACGGCGAAGAATGAGCCAATGTTGACTTATCGTAGGAAGAAGGCGTAAATTTGCTAGTCGCTGGGCGCTGGAGCTGGATCCAACATTAGCCCAAATTTATAATTTCTTATTCCTGAATCAAAAAACCGGGAGAGCAGCTGATCTCAGTCCTATTCATCTTTGCCAGCTGCTATTCCTCGGTTCCTAATTATTTACGTTTTGCTTCCCATTTTTTAATGGAATCAGATTCGACATCTTCCCAAGGCATTTTACCGTCTAGATATTTTTGCATGTTGGCGGCAAGTTCATCTCCCCAGCCATTAGGATATCCAAGGAATACCCAACCGATTGTTTTTCCATCGGATGCTCGTTGGTAAATTTCCTTCGATAATGGATCGGCAATTTTGTTTGTATCAAAGTCTTCATAAGCAGGGATAAATTTAAGCTCTTCCAAAACAGCTGCTTTTCCTTCATCAGAGGTATAGAGCCAATCTAAGAAATCTTTGGAAGCTTCAATTACCTTGTCATCACTATTGCTGTTGACAGCCCAATAGTTTGGAACACCAACTGGAAGACTTCCTTTATAACCTTCTAAAGGAATCGGTAAAATCCCGATATTATTTTCTGCGAAATCAGGATCCATTTCATATATAGATGGGTAAACCCAATTTCCTTGTTGAATCATCGCTACTTGCTCAAGTGAGAAGTATTCCTCTACCTGTTGAGAATAATCGAGACTTAGAGATGGTTGAATAGAGTATTTATTTTGTAAATCTAACATTCTTTGTAGCTCGGATCCACGGTCAAGTTTTACCGTGTCTGATTCATAAGCATTTAGAACTTGATGATCGAACTCTGGTGCAATATAAACATTGGCCAAATGGTTGCCAAGCACCCATTTTTCTTTTGCTGGCAGGGCAAAGACTGCTTCAATATCAAGGTCTTTCTTTTTACTATCGATTGTTTTTACAGCTTTTTCTAAATCTTCGTAAGTAAGAATTTCATCGGGATTGATACCGGCTTCTTTAAAAACCTTCTTATTGTAAATAAACCCGTAACCTTCTTGATTAAATGGTAATCCTTGCAGCTTTCCATCTTTGGTTACACCTTCAAGTGTCCCCTCTAATGCAACTTTTGCCGCTTTTGTATCCGATAAATCAGCTAAATTCTTTTCAAACTGGGCTGCTTCAGATGGTCCCGCAATACTGAAAATATCAGGTTCATCCCCTGATGAAAATTGAGATTTCAAAGCACTAAGATAGTCAGATCCGCCACCTACACTTGTGATATTAATTTTTACATCTGGATTTTCTTCTTCATATTTCTTAGCTAGATCCTTAAATTGCTTGTTGAATTCTACTTTCCCCTGAAGAATATCAATCGATACTTTATCTTTAGATGATTCCTTTGTACCTCCGCCACCTGAAGAACATCCAGCTAATAATAGACCTGAAACTGCCAATGTTGCGACAACTTTCGATAAAACCTTTTTTCCCTTCATTCTGTTCACTCCTCTTTTTGGTAGTATGTAACGCAAAGAATGTGCCCATTCATTTTCGACAACATTCACTGCTATTTCTTAGAATGCGTGAGGTAGGAAAACTACTCTCACTTTTTACCTTACTGCCAGTGATTATACTACCGTACTTTTTGTGTGTCAAACGTTTCCACACCAATTTTTCGTGAAAAACTAGGTATTTATACCTTTATTATTATTAAATCCACTAGAAAATCAACTTTTTAAGGGTGAAAAATATTCCTCTATATGATAACGATTGACATATTATATAATGAGTGTAAGATAAAATTCTATAGTAGTATACCTTACTCATGCTTTACCTTGTAAATTTAAATGAGAACTCTTTATAAAACAAAGATGAAAGCGCCTATTATTGGTTAAGAAAAGATAGGATATACTTTATAATAGAATTAAAATGATAGGGGGTGTGAAGAAATGGCCAGTATAAAAGACGTGGCAAAATTGGCTGGTGTTTCTGTCACAACCGTTTCAAGGGTATTAAATAATCGAGGATACATAGGAGATGAAACACGCCAAAAGGTAGAAATGGCGATTAAAGAATTAGACTACCAACCGAATCAAATCGCCCGTGCGCTATTGAAAAACCAATCTAATCTTATTGGCATGATTGTGCCTGACCTAAGCCACCCACTATTTTCTGAATTGATTCATTGGGTAGAAGCATTTGCGAATGAAAAGAACTATAAACTTCTAGTTTGTAATTCCTTACAAGAATCGGAAAAAGAAAGTAATTACATTAGCATGTTGCGGCAAAACCGGGTAGATGGAATTATTATGTGTAGCCATTCATTAGAAGTGGAGGAATATTTAAAACTATCTTTGCCACTCGTTTCGTTCGACCGTATTATTTCTCCTTCTATTCCCTATGTTGCTAGTGATAACTATAAAGGAGGAGAGTTAGCTACTACCCATTTAATTGAAAAAGGCTGTCAAAAAATCCTTCATATCTCAGGACCTTTACAGTACGATTTATTAGCCAATCGCCGAACAGATGCATTTCAATTAACCTGTATGAAAAAAGATATTCCATTTGTCACCCTTGAGGGTGCTCATGTGAAAGCTGATTTTCAAAGCAATTGGGAATTTATTGAAAGGGAATTGGCGAACCAACTCACCGATTTTGATGGTGTTTTTTGTAGCAATGACATTATGGCCTACACTCTTTATGTCTACGCTACGCAACACGGAATAAAAGTCCCCGATCAATTAAAAATAATTGGCTATGATTATCATAATTTTACAAGGATGCTTCAACACCCCCGGCTTACCACGGTCAAACAGCCTTTAAATCGTATTGGTAAAGCCCTCTGCTCATCACTAATCGATCAAGTCGAAAATGGAAAAATAGATGACACGAATAACATCGTTATCGATGTTGAACTAATCCGAGGAGACACTACTTAATTTAAAAAAATGAACAGGATCCCCCCTTTAAACAAGCATTTGGAAGAAGCAACCATCTTAGACGGCCGCTTCTTCTAAAAACTGCTTACTGCAAAACTCTACCTTTTCAATCAAATGCCATTGATCTATATTGATAGAAAAACTAATATAAAAATAGATAAGAAGCTTGTTGTTTTACTCAGAGGAGTTGGATGTTTTGCAAATGACGCTTGAATTGATTTTTGTTATGCTTTTGACCGGGTTATTATTAGGCTTTATTGGAGCAGGCGGGTCAGGATTTATGATCGCCATTTTAACAGTTGGATTTGGTTATCCCATTCATATAGCTATGGGAACGGCGCTTGCGGCTATGATGTTTACTTCATTGTCTGGTGCGATTAGCCATATTCGCGAAAAGAATGCAGATATTATCAGTGGTGTAATTGCGGGATTTATAGGGGCTGTGGCGGCATGGTTCGGAGCGGGCATCGCGATTACCATTCCCGAATCGGTGATCACTTGGTTAACAGCTAGTATGTTAGCTTTATCAAGTATCGCTCTTTTTTTACGTTTGGTTTTAGCAACAGGTGACTCCGTTCCATTGAATAAAAAGACCCTTCGTTATCCCATTGCTGTTGTTAGCCTTGGTTTAGTAACCGGCTTTTTATCAGGCACATTTGGTATTGGAGCAACTCCGTTTATTCAATTAGGCCTGATGTTGTTACTTGGATTACCCATGCGTTTAGCCGCTGGTACCTCCATGCTAATCATTTTACCGATCGCCGCAGCAGGAGGAGCGGGATATTATTGGGCGGAGAGCCTGGATGTTCAATTATTGCTTACAGTCCTCGTTGGGACGATGACCGGCTCTTATCTTGGGGCCAAGCTAACAAAACGTGCCCCACAGAAGCTGCTTAAAACCGGGATCATCGCTACTCCACTGGTAGCAGCATGCCTCCTAGTTTTTTAGAATAGTTTAATTGAAACAATTACAAACTGATGAACAAGTAACCTACCTGGTAAGAACACGACGTCCTGTCGTAACTTCGAGTTTCCACCTGATTTCGGGCTCGGGCCGGCCTTGATCATGACCACTCTGAAGGGTTCAAACTGATTTCGGACACGATTCGAACCTGATCGTGACCACTCTGAGCGTTTCCAACTGATTTCGGGCACGATTCGAGCACGATCGTGACCATCTCTTGATTGTTTATCCAATCCTATAGCCTAGCCTATTTAAAGAACAAAAGCGCAAGCGCCCGTTTAGCGACGTACAAACTTTTTAGGGGCCTGACGAGATAAAGGAAACACGATGAACCACGAAATGCGGAAGGCGGTTGCTTAGGGGCGACAAGCAAATGTTCCTGAACCTAGGAAAGGCGGTTTTTCCCTTCCTAGGTTCAGGGTTATTTGACCTCGAGCCCCTACCGCCTGTAGCTAGACACCGAAGGGTGAATCGATGTTGACTTATCGTAGGAAGGCACCGAAAGTTTGCTAGTCGCTGGGCGCTGGAGCCAGACGTCAATACCCACTTTTAGAACTTATCCACAAGCTAGAATTTTATAGTTTCCTAAGCAATAAAAAATCTCAGCGGGACATGGATATGCACCACTGAGTTTTCGTTTGGTTTCTTTTCATAGAAACCCTGTTTCCATTTATTTTGTTTTCTTTAAGCTTGCCGGAATCTTAGGTGCGTGTACCAATGGACTAGATGCGGAGACAAATGTTGAAGCAACGACATGAGTAGCCTTTGAAACATGTTTAGCCAGTTTTTTCACTTTTATCACCTCCTTTAAAGAGTTGGTTTACGATATGATCCAATGCATGAATCGATTTTATTCCCATTGGGGTTAGTAATAGAGCTTGAAGAAGAGCCCCAAAAATAAAGCCTGCTTGCCCCAAATACAAGTAAAAGATAAGAGCCAAAAGTAACCATACTAGAGCGAATATCTTCTTTTTCCTCTCCCACTGTGCCGAATGTTTCAATTGATGTTCCTCGTAGTAGGGAGCAAATTTTAAAATAAGAAGCAAACTAAACAACCAATAACAATAGATATATATGTTCTTTTCCGGTACCCAAATAATGGCGGCCAATAATAGTAAACTTGTGATTGAACAAGCAAGGGATTGATGAAGATGGGCGCCACCGGTTAAAATACGCAGGATCATAAAGGAAAGTCCAACCTGTAAAATCAAGAAATACGCATCCAATATCCAGCCAACAACCATGATTAATAGAACTGTAAATAACAAGTTAAAAATAATCGTAAAGCCAAAGACAAGCACATCATGGGGCGCTGTTTCTTCCGGGTTGGCTCTTTTTATTTGGTCGGCAAACGCAATCGCCCATTTTTCAAACATCTGATCACTTCCTTTATCCCCCATTAACCTGGCAGTAAAATCCTCCACTGAAGAAAGTTTCACATTATAAAATCGGAGAGCGAATGGATAGATTAATAGGTTGAAAATCCGATTGAATGACAGCTCCGAGATGTTTTAACTGTATCAAAGCATCATAATAACTTATGCTTTCATCTACTTTCTCTTCAATGTGGAAAGGACTCGTAATTGTAAAAGCAATAGATTCTTCTTCCCTCATATCTATATGAAAATGAATCGTTTTATCTTGTTCCTCTGATGCTTGGAACAGCATATAGATAAAATCATCCATCACCCTACTAATACAAACAATTTGTTGAAGTGAAATAGACACCTCTTGATGAACCTCTCCTGATACCTCAATGGAAACACCGAAAAGCTGACCTAATTTTCTTTTATTAATTAAAAAGATGTAAAGCAATTCATCAAGTTGTGGGGACAAATTTTGGTCGACAAAAGAAAGTTTGGATGGTGCTTTATCTAAATGATTGGCTTCGATATAATCGGGAATCAGATCATAGGCCTGTCGTTCAGTAAGTTTGAGAATGGCTTGGAAATGTTGGATTGATTCTTCCTTTAAATTTTCAACACGATCAATGATCTGCTGTTCTTGATCGAGAAAAAGCTGTTTCGCCTCCAAAATCTGTTGTTTTTGAAACTGAATATGTAAAAACAAATAGAAGGATAAAATAATAAAACCAAGAACCATCACTAACAAAATGACCAATTGTTTGTTGGGAGATTCTTCACTTAATAGTGTGTAGGCCGTGAGATAGATAAAAGCAACCGTAGAAATGGCGATCAACGTAATAAGGATTCGATACTTCTTATTCATCCTTGGACCTTTAATGATAAAACGGACCTCATTCAATTGATAGGTTGAAAACCGTACGATCATACTGATTACGAATAAAAATAAAATGGTTAACAATTGAATCGTCGTCTTATTAAAAAAGATGAAAAAGAAAATAAAATGATCCAATTGAAAAGCTCTTACAAGAATCTCCATAAAAATCATTTGTATAAAAATATAAAAACCATAGCCAATACTTGTAATGACAAATGCTTCTAAGATTTTGTTAGCCAAAAGCCATCTGACTAAAAGAAATGCAGAGATAATTTGCAGAATAATAATGTACGTAATCGAAATCGAACTATGATGTAGAGAAAGTGAAAGGACACTCATAATCCCTGCACTCGATATAATCGCTTTATAATGCCTTTTCCAAGAATACCCCAAGATCATAATCGGGAATAAAAACAAACATACCCATTCAAAAAAGGAGAGGATGAGCGTGATGATTATATTCATAATCTGAACTCCTTTTCAATATTAGTGTTTTATGTTTTTCATGGTGCGTTCTTTATTAACGGAAGCCGTATTCGAACCTGAGTACCTTTAGGTTGTTGATTTTGAATAGACAATTCTCCATTCAATGTTTCAACAATCGCCTTGCAGATCGGCAACCCCACACCTGTTCCATCCTCTTTAGTTGTGAAAAATGGAGAAAATAAGTGGTCAATTAAATCCTCAGGAATTCCTTTTCCATTGTCCGTTATGAAAATCCATACATCCTTATCCTCTTTTTTTAAACGGGTATGAATCACACATTCCCCTTCAGATGCTTCAATGGCATTATTCATCAAGTTGACGAGTAATTGTTTCATACGTGATTCATTTCCTGTAATATAAATTTCATCTAGTAAATCCGTAGAAAATTGTACATTTTCATATTCTGGTTGCATTTTAAAAACGGCAATTGTCTTTTCCACCATATATTTCACATTAATAATGGAAAGATGATCTTTCTGAAAATCTGTTGTTGCTAGAACAAGAAGCTCTTGAATTAACGACTCCATCCGCAAAGCTTCATCTTTAATAATGGAAAGATATTGACTAATCTTTGGGTTCGTTTTAACAGTCTGATCTTGCTCAAGGAATTGACTAAACCCAATAATAGAGGTCAGTGGGTTCCGAATTTCATGGGCAAAAAAGGCCGCTAAACGCCCAATAATCTCATCATGGCTTTCCTCTTTTTTCTCTTTCACTAGTATCTCGGATTTATTTTTTTGTTTTTTAAGTGGTAGCATCTTTTTCCAAATCATTTGATTAAAAAAAGGCCAGTTGTTCATAGATGTTCATACTCTCCTACGATCTATGGAACATCCTACTCTTCCGGATTCCATTTTTTTGGTAATTATTACCTCTACTAGACATTCTACAATAGCTTTTTTAAAAAGGCCGTCGAAATTCGTCGACTCCTTAAAAAAATTTACAATTTTCCACCAAATTAGTTTTCCTTCAAAATAATTGTTATTCTCTCCCGAGAACACCACTCTATTAGACGTAAGGATCACGTTATATTTTCTCCCTCTTCTTTTTCTGTTTAGCATCTATTCTTCTTCGAAAGTCAAAAAAAGGTATCCAATATGTCGATTTCGACAATTGCATACCTTAACCTTTGCCAAAAGGTTCTTTATTGAGGAAGAAGTAAACCTCTTTTAAACAAGAATGCTATCCCCATTTCAGACAGAGGAACTTGCTTTCATCACTTTCGAATACTACTAATTTATTATTATCCGATCTAAAAATTCTTTTAGTCGGCTTTCATATTCTTCCGTTACATTATCAAAAGCTTTTGTATGGCCTGCATCTGGAACGATCCATAATTCTTTTTCTCCACCTGCCGCTTCATATAATTCGTGCCCCATAGCAGTCGGAACAAGATCATCAGCATCTCCATGAATTATGAATAATGGCCGAGTATTTTTTTTCACTTGTTTCACAGCTGAGGCCTCTTCAAAGGTATATCCCGCTTTTATGTTTGTAATCACACTCGTCACATTTAAAAGTGGGAAAGACGGAAGATGATAGATGTTTTTTAATTGATGTTGAAGCTCAGCCTTAACAGAACTATAGCCACTATCGGCAATAATTCCTTTGACTTCACTTGGTAGATTTTCTCCACTTGTCATTAGAACCGTTGCGGCCCCCATCGAATTACCGTGTAGCAGGATTTCCGTTGCCCCATACTCATCGATTAAAAGCTGAATCCAATCAAGATAATCAAGCCTTTCATGCCAACCATAGCCAATGTAATTTCCTTCGCTCTCCCCATGTCCCCGAGCATCCGGCAACAAAATATCAAAGCCTTCCTGATAATAAAACTTCGCTAATTTGCCCATGTCATCTCCAGTATTCCGAAACCCATGCGCTAATATTACTGCTTTTCCTGTCTTTTGCTCATTTTGAATGTATTTTGCTTTTAGCCTTAGACTATCAAATGAGATCATTTCCAGTATTTCAGGACTCTGGTCATCATACCATGCTTTTGCCTCGGCTAAGAGAATTTGATCCCCTTCACTCGCCATTGCATTGACCGTTGTTGCCTCTTTATGGATTTCAATTTCAGTCCCTCTTTTTACGCCTTGCCCATAAAAATAATTCCCTGCGATCACTAAAGCGATAAGCAAGATCCCAATGATACTTCCTAACGTAATCCATATTCTTTTTTTCAACTTCCTACCCCCTATACACCCTCTTCAATTGTCCCCTTGTGCTGAAAATATGTCATTAGTAAATTAATATGCTCGATTTCTTTCATCCCCCTCATTATATCATGTCAAAAGAGGACGGGATGCACCAAAAGCGTAAGCGCTAAAAAGTGAAATCGATATTTTTGTCTATTTTTGCCCTCTCTTCCCCTTGAAAGGTGTATAATGCAATCAAGATTAAAATCTCAGGAGTGATACATATTGAAACAACGAGCTTATAATTTTAACGCGGGGCCTTCTGCGCTTCCGCTCGCTGTATTGGAAAAAGCCCAAAAGGAATTTGTTGATTTCCAAGGGACTGGGATGTCTGTAATGGAACTAAGTCATCGTAGTGCCGCTTATGAAGAGGTACATAATCAAGCGATTGCACGCTTAAGATCTTTGCTCTCTATTCCTGACCAATATGAAGTACTTTTCTTACAAGGTGGGGCTAGTTTACAATTTTCGATGATTCCAATGAACTTCTTAAGCTCTGGGCAAAAAGCCGGCTATATCACGACCGGATCATGGTCTGAAAAAGCCTTCAAAGAAGCAGAATTATTTGGTGAGCCCTATCATATTGCAAGCTCAAAAGAGAATCATTATCGAGATATCCCAGCCCTCAGTGAATTAACCTTCAATGAACAGGATGCCTACATTCATTTGACATCCAATAATACGATCTATGGTACGCAATGGAAGGAGTTTCCTCAAACAGAGAATGTCCCTTTAATTGCGGATATGTCTAGTGATATTCTGTCTAGGCCAATTGATGTTAGCCAATTTGGACTTATTTATGCTGGTGCACAAAAAAACCTTGGTCCAGCTGGTGTGACGGTCGTGATTATTCATAAGGATCTATTGGAAAAAGCAAACGCTGAGGTCCCAACCATGTTGAAATACAGCACCCATGCGAAAACAAACTCGCTTTTCCACACTCCTCCTACATTCGGAATTTATATGCTTGGAGAAGTGTTGCGATGGGTTGAAGAGCAAGGCGGGCTCGATGTCATTTCACAAAAAAATGAAAAAAAAGCCAATATTATTTATGATACGATTGATCATAGTAATGGTTTTTATTACGGTCATGCAGAAAAAGATAGCCGTTCTCTTATGAATATCACGTTCCGTTTGGGTAGTGAAGAATTAGAAAAGAAATTTTTAGCAGAAGCCAAAGAAGCCGGATTTGTCGGTCTAAATGGCCATCGTTCCGTCGGTGGCTGTCGCGCATCCGCCTATAATGCTGTACCAAGAGAAGCTTGTGAAGCATTAAGTGAATTTATGGTTGAATTTCAACGAAAGAACAGCTAAATTTTGCGGGAGAAGTGTTTTTACCTACTTCTCCCTTTTTTGGAATAAGCCTCTATGTTGCGGCAACGCATTTGCTTTTATACAAAGGTTGGATGTTTGAAGGGGGATTCAAATGACTAATTTAGACAAAAGTAAAACCTATACATTAGATGAATTTTTATTATGTGTGAAAGAAGAACGCGCAGAATTATATGAAGGTATACCTGTTTTTATGTCGCCAGCCTCCTATGAGCACGAAGGTGTCGTTGCCAATTTGATTGGAGAATTCATGAATGCTTTGAAAGGAAGCACATGTCAAGTATTTGGGAGTAATCTCCAAGTAATCTTTCCCTTTAAAGACGATGTAACGGTTTTGCCCGATATATCGATTATTTGTGATAAAAATAAACTGCGTAATAAGCGCTGCTATGGGGCGCCGGATATGGTTGTAGAAGTGCTCTCCCCTAGTACAGCACGAAACGATCGTTTGCGTAAATATCATTACTATGAAAAAGCAGGTGTCCATGAATACTTAATTATTGATTATCAAAATCAAACAATCGAAAAATACGTACTCCATGAAGGGCACTATCAATTAGAAGAAATCTATTCCAACGAAAATAAGCTTTTCCGTTCCACACGATTCTCTGATATTACTTTTTCTATTGATGATATATTTTCCTTTTTAAATGAATAAAAGCACTTTAACATTTGAAGAACAGTCTCAGCGTTTCGTTACTGGATCGGACAATGACTAGGCAGGTTCATGGGTTATTTTATTGAAAACAATCCCGTGAAGGAGATTTTATCCCCAATCCAAAATAAAGGAGCTACTTAAAAAATGAATTCATTTAAAATTATTGTTGCTGGCTGTGGAGGCATGTCGAATACGTGGTTGGATTATGCGGCGCAAAGGGAAGATGCTGAAATTGTAGGACTAGTAGATGTCCATTTAGAAGCTGCAAAGAAAATGGCGGAGCAGCGGAATTTAATGGTCCCTACATTTTCTGATTTATCCCAAGCGATTGAAGAAACGAAGGCTAACCTTGTCTTTGATGTCACCATCCCTGCCGCTCATAAACAAATTGTTACAACGGCATTAAAAGCCGGCTGCCATGTTTTTGGAGAAAAGCCAATGGCGGAATCGCTGGAGGATGCGCAGGCTGTTTTAGAAGTGGCCGACCAAACTGGAAATAAATATGCTGTCATGCAAAATCGAAGATATTTAAAACAAATTAGAGCTTTTCACGACCTTCTTTCTAGTGACACAATTGGAACAATCGGTTCCCTTCATGCAGATTTTTTCATCGGGGCTCATTTTGGAGGTTTTCGCGATTTAATGGATCATCCTCTAATTTTAGATATGGCGATCCATACTTTTGATCAAGCGCGTTTTATAAGCGGAGCTAACCCCGTATCTGTTTATTGCCATGAGTATAATCCACCGGGATCATGGTATAAAGGCAACGCTTCCGCCATCTGTATTTTCGAAATGAGTGATGGATCAGTATTTTCCTATAATGGTTCTTGGTGTGCAGAAGGAATGAATACATCATGGGAAGCGGACTGGCGTGTCACAGGAAGCAAAGGGACTGCATGCTGGGATGGAAACAGTAATCCTACCTACGAAGTGATTGATTCCAATCAACAATCCAGTTTTATTAATCCGATGAAAAAGGGAATAGTGGAATGTGATTGGAATGGGCAGGAAGGGCATTGGGGATGTTTAGATGAAATGTTTGCCTCCCTAAAAGAAGATCGTTTAGCTGAAACTGATTGTCATGATAATATCGAAAGTATGAAAATGGTTTTTGGTGCAATTGAAAGTGCAAAAACCAAACAAAAGATTATGTTTTAGATTTTTGATCATAAGAGTCAGTGGGGTTTTCCCATCCCCACTGATTAACGAGGGCGGACAATGTCTAAATTCGCAACATGCTGTTGGAATCTTCAAAGTGGGAACGCAAATCGTGCCCGAATTCTTAGGAGAAAGCTCGAAGCGGGAACGGCCGAGTGCGAATCGTTCCCGAAATCAGGGAAGGGAGTCTGAGCGAAAACACTCCAGTACGAATCGTGAAAAAATTCATTCACATAATAAAATTTATACTCCCCCGTGGTCCTCAGGTTTAAGCCTCCTGTAAACAAATCATCATCATTTGTATTCTAAATCATAATCTTGACACCATCGTATGGCAATTTCTTTATAGGCATTATCGCGAAAAGTATACCATTCTTCTTCAAGGTCCAATTGAAAAACAAGATCTTTAAACCTTCTGAAGGCTCCTCTTCCCCTTATAGCGTTTAATAATTTATTCTTTTTATTTCCGTCGGAAAGGACGTAGCAAAAGTCTTCCATCATTTGGTATTCATTAATATCATATTTTGTCGGAAGTTCTACGTAATTCTCAAAGTTTTCAACCACATCAATTGCTATTTTCAGATCTTCTTGTTGCCAATCAGGCAAATGATCAATAGGTTCATCTTCTTCAGCTGCCCGCAGATCATTTTGTGAAACCGAAAGAACTTCTCCCGTACTTCTATTGAGGTATGTATTCCATTCATCAAATTGCATTTCCATCCCATCGATAATATCACGCAAATTTACTTTTGCTTTCATACACGGCATCTCCTTCCTACAAATAAATTATTCCTCTTTATAATGATTTCCCCCCTGATCATCTTCCATAACCTAAATAAATGGGTATTGGAGAAATATCCCTTTAATATTATACACAAAAAGATCACCTCTACTGGTGATCTCCACTTTTCTATTCTTCATCCGATTCCTCTTGTTGTTCATTGTAATACTTTACACTTGTCATCGCGCCTTCATCTACCATCTTGGCATCTTCTATTTCAGAAGGTTTCCCCAGGCCTCTCATATAGGATGAATTGAACTTACTGACCGCTTTCGTAAATTGGCTTTTGATTTTTTCTCGATTTCCACTACTTGATAAGTAGGCAGCACCGGCTACTGCTCCGGCCACTCCGATTATTTTTCCAAATTTCCCCATTGATATCAGCTTCCCTTCTTGTTTAGCAAATCCAATAAACAAATGAACAGATGCCATTTTCCAATCGACAACTCCAAAATCGGCAACGAAACTAAAATCGTACCAACTTAATCTTAAAGATCCTTTTACAGGATATGCATGTTTGGGCAAAATGACATAACAATTTCATGTCTCATAGATTTCCTATCTTCGGAAATAATAAAAGGTGAATTCATATTAAATGAGGTGAAAGCAATGACAAGGGAAAAAAATACTCCAAGAAAAAAACTTCATACCCAAAATAAAGGAAAAACTGCTCCAAGTGTTACGCCACAAGGCTACGCTGATACGGAGCTTGCGGAAGAACCAAAAAGCAAGCTAGAAAATGCAGCGAAGAAAAAGAACACAAAATAAAATTGGGACTTACGTAAATGGTCTCAATCGTTTACTGCGTCTTATCAGAACTGCACCCATTAATGAGGTGCAGTTTTTCAATATTGAAACGTACATTATCCTCCCAAAACCTTTAAGCCGACGGCTCCGGTAATAATACAAAACAGAAATAGGATCCGCTTCCAGCCTGCCGATTCTTTAAAAAAGAGAATTCCGATGAGGACAGCCCCGACAGCGCCTAAGCCTGTCCATACCGCGTAAGCCGTTCCCAATGGGATTTCCCGCATCGCCATGGAGAGAAAAATAAAGCCGCCTCCAAAGGTACCAATAATAGCGAGGAGCCAACCAATCGATTTATGACGTAAATAGAGATTAATGCTCATCACACCAAATATCTCACCAAAGCTTGCAATAATTAAGTAAATCCAAGCCATTTTAATCCCCTCCCTTTGTTGCTGGCTCTTCATCAGGCGTTGTGACTTTAATCCCAATCACTCCAACGATAATTAACCCAATGAAGAAAACCTTCGCGAGCGAAAATTCAGCATCAAAAATGAGAAAATCAATCAAAACGATGGCCGCAGCACCTGAACCCGTAAAAACAGCATAAACGGTACCTGCTGGAAGTTTTTCACACGCTTTAATAATAAAATAGAAACTGAGCACAATCACAATTCCAGTTCCAATCCACTCAATGATAGAACTAGAATATTTTAACCCAATCACCCAAAACACTTCGACAATTGCGGCTAAAAGCACATAGATCCAAGCCAATTCTATCTCCTCCTCTATTCCTTGCATTTTAGCACATCCCCACTACTTTATCCTTGAAAAATCCTTTGGATGACCCTAACATCTTAAGCAAGCCTTTTCAATTAATTTTAAGATTGATTTAAAAAAACTGTAACGATTTTCCACCGGCGAAGTCTAATCTATAAAGGAAGGTGATCCATTTGAAAAACATAGTTGTGATTCCCCTATTGGTCGTAGCTTTAATCTTACCTCTGATGGGATGTGGTACAGTGGCAAATAAAGATGGTTTAGCTATAGCGAGCGACGTAGACTATGGGAAAGATGATTATCAAAAAATTAATTCTGCCAATAATGAGTTAGGTTTTCGTTTATTATCGAAGGTAGATTCGGATGAACATGGGAATATCTTTATTTCTCCTACTAGTTTATTGATGGCTCTTTCCATGGTCTATAATGGGGCAGATGGTGAAACAAAAGAGGAGATAGCAAAGGCATTACAAGCGGAAGGGATCGATGTCGAGGATTTAAATAAAGCCAATGCCTCCCTTATGTCCATGCTTCATGATCGTTCTGAAGATATTGAGTTAAATGTGGCCAATTCTATTTGGTTGAATGACCATTTCCATTTTCAAGATCCTTTTAAAGCCAATACTGAGGATTATTTTAACGCGATGATCGAAGAAGTCGATATACGTGACAGCAAAACGCCCGATGCAATCAATAACTGGGTAAAAAAATCAACCAATGGAAAAATCGAAGATATCGTTGATTCCCCATTAGATCAAAATATTGTTTCGATTCTCATCAATGCGATTTATTTTAATGGAAATTGGACCCATGCATTTAATGAGGAGTTGACTGAAGATCGTCCCTTTTATTTGGAGGACGGATCAACGAAGGATGTACCTGTCATGACGCTCAATGAGAAACTAGCCTATATGGAAAATGAGTATATTCAGGCGGTAACCCTTCCTTATGGAGAGAAGGAGGATATGAGCATGAACGTGATTTTACCGAAAGAAAACACAAGTATCGAAGAAATGAGCACATTACTGACCAATGAAAACTGGCAAGCATGGAAGGAAGAATTGACGCCACAAGAAGGAACTGTTATGTTACCTAAATTTCAGCTCGAGTACGAAACGATCCTCAATCAAAGTTTGGAAAAACTAGGGATGAAGACAGCCTTTAATAAGGATAAGGCAAATTTCCAAAAGATGATTCAAGAAGATGAGCAGATTTGGATTAGCGAAGTGAAACAAAAAACCTTCATTGACGTGAATGAAAAAGGAACAGAAGCAGCGGCTGCCACTTCCGTAGAAATGAAAATGACCTCAGCCCCAATTGACGCTCCTTTTATCATGGAAATCAATCGCCCATTCCTTATTATGATCACAGATCATTCAACAGATACGATCTTGTTTATGGGCTCCATTTACAATCCCTAACATGCAAAAAGGCGAACTGCGTCATAAGTTCGCCTTTTTTGCATATTTGTGAGTAAATGCTCGTTTTTATATGATACTACTCTTTTGGGAATTCGTGTCATTTACATCCATGTCATTAACAACACTAAGTGGTACATTCATGATGGAAAAGTCACCATTCTCCTCCCCTAACCCATAGTTTTGTTTCACAGCCTGAAAATTGTCTATACGCTGCGATGGGGCAAAGTTTAGTGATGAGTTTCGATCCATTGCATTCACCTTAAATGCTAACAAGTTTACGACCATAGGTCCAAATACCAAATTATCATCCCTCTCCTTTCCTAGGTAGTGCATTAAAGGAGGATGGAGAATCCACTTGATCTCGGTCATCGACAAAACTCTGCGGGCTTAAAAAGGCACTTTCATCTCCAAAGTTTTGTCCGAATCCTTGTGTTTTCTTATCCGAGTTATTCCAGTCAGCCAATAAGTTTTGGCCTACATTAACGGCAGAAGCGTTTTCGAAGGAATTAATCTTCAACATAAATATATTGATATTGATTGAAGCTCCTTTCATGCATTGCCCCTCCCTCCTTTTAGAGGATGTTCAAAAAGTCCGGTAAAAATGACACTGCGAATTTCTTCGTTGGCTTGCTTCTACGCTGCTCATGTATCAGGGAAAGGATCTTCCGTTAAAATCGCCCACGTCCTGTGGGCAACACGGAAGTCAGTACATCCTGTACAAGTCCGCTGCTCGAAGCTGCGCCGCCTTGAACTTCTTGGTCCTTTTTATCCTCCTTTTTGAACTCGCACTTTTAATGAATATATTACTGGACCCCAAGATTTATGAAACAAAAAGCGAAAAGGTCCCGCGTGTTCCCCATTAGGAATCAATGTAATGAATGGTTCACTGTGCTAATACATATATATAAGAAGTTTCATCTTTCAGTTTGCTAATCCGGCTGACAGAGAAAATTGGTATCCAACTCTTGGTTCAAAAAGTCCCCTTTATAAACGTAGGAACTTACCCTATTCCTGTCTAGACAAAAGGACGTATAGTTAGGAGGTAAGGATCATGGATATGGAGAAGCTAAAACAGTGGATGGAAATGGCGCAAAAATACCAGAGTGGGAATTTTTGGGATGTCATTTTTGACCAAGATTCAAATACAGACGAGCAAAATAATCAAACCTATAGAAGGGAATCACAGGCAAATCCTCCCTTAAATCGATTCCCTTTAACAGATATTTATTTAACAGATACCCAGGTAATTGTCATCATTGAATTACCTGGATTTCAAAAAGAGGATGTTCAAGTATCACTTTCAGGAAATAAATTACTTATCAAAGGGGTCAGTAAAATACCCATCATGACCGGAACTCCCTTTTTGAACGAACGGAAGTATGGTGAATTTGAAAGGCTAATTGAACTACCAGAACCTACAGAACGAAAAGATATTCAAGCAAAATTTGAGAATGGACTCTTATTTGTCACATATACGAGGCGATATACCCAACATGAACATATTCCCATTCTGTAGGAATTTACCTTCTCATAAGATCACTATCTATGAAATCCGAATCCTCTACAATGGCCACAGAATGGTTTTGTATGACTCCATCGGCATTTTGTTCACCAAAACCTTGATTTCGATGATTGACGACATGATTGCCTCGCGAAGTTGTTCTACCAATCGAAATAGAAGAGCTTCTGTCCAACGTACGAATCTGTATTCCGTACATTTGTACGATAGTCGGAGCTTTCATTTGTAACATCTCCTTTCATTATTTACTTTTTAAAACAAAAAAGGGTGAAACGATTATGCCTATAAAAGGATTATTCAACAGGGATGAAAATAATGTTGATGAAATACAAAAATTATCAAACAGGGTGCAAGCACTTGAACAACAATCACGAAAAGTCAATACCTTAGATGTACATATGAAAAGGCTTCTTCAGCTTGAGAATGAACGTAAAAAGGAAGATTTTTCTACTAAACATGCTGCTATAAAGGAGCGGAAAGAAGTATCCCGAGAATCGAACAGGAAAGAAACTTTGCAAAGAGAAACACTCATTGCGATGGAAAAGCGCCTTATTTTGGAACTATCCAAGTATATTTCACAGAAATTAGCTCCGATCCAAAAGGAACTAAACCGTTTAGAAGATCGCATCGCCATTATGGAAAGTCATTTTTCCTTGATAAAGGAAAGCGTGAAGGAAAATAATCAGCAAATAAGTGATCTAAAGGATGAATTAGAAAGAGTGAAAATCGATCCAAGTTTAAAAAAAGAGGAACAACCCCTTGTCATTCGAGAAATAAAGGTAGATAAAATTTTATTAGATAAATATGAACAAAACAACAATTTCGGTTCCGTAGGTATTAAAGATTTAAGCGGGGAATTAAATATCGGGGCAACGTACGGAAAAACCGCCCTTCCTGCCGAAATTGCCGAAGATCTAAAGGCTGATTTCGAAAGCTTTAAGAATGATATAGTGGATACAGCTGAGGAATCTAGCGATGAATCCAGTAGTGAACAAAACGTAGAGAGCGAAAATCAGTCTTTAGATGATGATGATGATTTTACAGAAATCCCGATTAATTAAATAGGACGGGCCTGGACTGTGCCTTATATGCTGTGTATGATCGCTTTTCGAGTGGACTTTTTTGGGGCTAGTCCCCCAGTGCTTTATAGCATTTGGGACTGGCCCAAAAATTTACTTTTTTATTCCACTATGTTAATATATCCAATGCCCCAATCATCCTACAAATTTTTGGAGTGTGAGTGATGTTAAAGAAAACAAGTCGATTGTCTTTGGTGGAGCAGGTTGTAATGCAAATTGAGAGTTTAATTGAAAAGGGACATTGGGCGATTGGCGATAAGCTGCCTCCAGAAATAGAGCTTATGGAGGAGTTTGATGTCAGTCGGAATACTTTGAGAGAGGCGATTCGCGCGCTTGTTCATGCAGGTTTATTGGAAACAAAGCAAGGTAGTGGAACGATTGTCCGCTCTTCAAGCTCGCTAGGTGCCGCAATGGAACGTCATCTTGAAAAATCCAATCTGATTGAAACATTGGAAGTAAGATTAGCTCTAGAAAGAGAGGCAGCACAGCTAGCCGCCATCCATCGAAATAATGATGATCTTCAACAGCTTGAGACATGTATGGACCAATGCCGAGACGCCGTCCAAAGAGATGCGGTTGAGGATTTTATTACAGCGGATATGGCTTTCCATAAAGCAATGGCGAAGGCCTCGCATAATCAATTACTTCAGGAGCTATATGAATATATGACAGAGCCTTTATACGCCTCCATCCGCAAATTAATGATTACAGACACACCATTTGCCTATGAAAATTTGATTCATAGCGAACTATTAGAGGCCATTCGAGAGCAAAATCTCGAAGGGGCTACAAAATATGTCAATGAATATATTTTGGACTTTAAAAAGAGATTGGCTTTAGAAACTAAGGAGGAAAATTCTTGAGTAAGAACCCAACAACATTAGAAAATCCATCAAGTCATCAAACTCAGTGGCTTCTATTACTAGGAATTATATTAGTAGGAGCAAACTTAAGAGCCCCCTTAACATCTGTTGGCTCTCTTATTTCGTTTATACGTGATGATTTAGGTTTGAGCCATGCTGTGGCTGGAAGTATTACAACGCTACCTTTACTCGCTTTCGCCTTTCTTTCTCCATTCGCACCAAAACTAGCCAATCGCTTCGGAATGGAAAAAACAATCTTTTTCTCCTTACTGCTTTTAACGATTGGATTGATGGTACGCTCCCTTTTTGGAACGAGCTTTTTATTTATAGGTACGATTATGATCGGAATGGCCATTTCTATTGGGAATGTTCTTTTACCTGGATTTATAAAAATAAATTTCCCTTTAAAGATCGGGTTTGTTACAGGGATTTACGCTGTTTTCATGAACCTGTTTGGTGCCTTTGGTTCTGGTTTAAGTGTACCGATTGCTTCCATTAAAGGAATGGGGTGGAAAGGCTCACTCGCATTTTGGACAGTTGTTGCGATCATTGCGCTACTCGTTTGGCTTCCACAATTAAGAAAAGCCACTGAATCCGCCAAGGTAGTAAAGGCTCCTGTCCAAAAAGGCAAAAGTATTTGGCGTTCGCCATTAGCTTGGCATATTACCGTTTTTATGGGATTACAATCATTAATTTTTTATACATTAATCACATGGTTACCTGAAATCCTGCAAACACATGGGTATAGTACAAGTGCAGCTGGTTGGATGCTCTTCCTTATGCAGTTTGCGCTTATCCCGATTACATTTATCATCCCAGTTACAGCTGAAAAATTGAAAGACCAAAGATTATTAACTGGAGTCACTGCGATTTTCTTTATGGCTGGAGTCGTGGGTTTATTCCTAGGTAGCAAGCTACTCATCCCCCTCTCGGTTATACTGATTGGGATTGCAGCCGGAAGTGCCTTTAGCCTATCGATGATGTTTTTTAGCTTACGGACTTCAAATGGACAAGAAGCTTCAGAGATGTCAGGCATGGCTCAGTCTTTCGGTTATCTTCTAGCCGCTATAGGCCCGATGTTATTTGGTGGTTTACATGATTTATTTCATAGCTGGAAAGTTCCCTTACTTCTACTATTTTTAATAGCAGTGATCATCTTTATAGCCGGAGTAAATGCCGGGAAAAATACAGTCATTTCAGATTCTACTAGAACAAAGAAATCAGCATGATAAGAAAAGCGCAAGCGCCCGTTTAGCGACGTACAAACTTTGGAGGATGAAAAAGGATAAACGGCTAAGGGCGCCACGTCCGCATGTCTTCGTCGTTTTGAGCAACATCCTGTTGGCCTCCGTCTTGGCGCAACGCTAGGTGACTCCATTTTGGAAAGTAGCTTGATCAAAATGGAGTCTTTCTTTACGATGTATTTGTTTCATTTTCATAAAAAAGTTTGATCATTTTCTACTGTTGGTCTTATAGTGATAGGTAAGATCGGATCTGCCAAGCCTAATCCCATAAAAGCAATAATACTCGCAAAAAAGACAGCCCATACTGATTTCGGCTGCTTCAAAATACTTCCTTCTTCTTGAATCGATTGATTCACTACTTTCGCTGTTGTTGTAACATCCTTTGCCATAAATCTTCTCCTTTTCATTTCGTACATTATAATTAAGTTTAAGGTGCGGGTTCAAAAAGGAGGATAAAATCCTCTTAAAGAAAACGTTTAAATGTATGACGAATCACGTCTCCACGGCTGATCACTCCGACCAATTTTCCATCTTTTTCGACAGGTACCTTCTTTATTTTTCTTTTTCCTAATAAAGTCGCGACTTCTTCTACTTCTTTATCCCATGGGACTTTGATCACTCTCTTCTTCGCAATGTTCAGCACCGGTAAATCGAGTACACGCTGAACTCTTTCAGAAAAATCCTCATGATCCCCCTCGACGACATTCACCATATATAGGGAATCGACCACAATATCTTTATGTTTTCCGATATAACGCATAATGTCGCCATCACTTATATAGGCAATCAACTCTTTATCTTCATTGATTACTGGGAGTCCACTAATCCCATGAGCAATAAACTTTTGAATCACAGCACGGATCTGATCTGTTTCATTCACATAATAAACATCACGAATCATAATATCATTGGCTTTCATTTTCATCCTCCCTTTCCAGTAAAATTCGAAATTTCTTAGTAAGTTTCCCCTTAGCCAAGAAATTAGTCTATAGTTGATTGTACCGCACAACTATTTTCTTGTCTAAACTCCTTTTACGCAATCAGCTTGCGCATAGCTATGTTTGCCGTTAGGATAAGAGTGAGGTGTCGTAAATGGATAAAGATGCGATCAAACTGATTGAAAATGAAATCAGTCTATTTATTCGCCGCATTGTCATATCAGAAAAACAAAACCGAATGCTTGAGCGATCTGCCTATGTCTTACTAAGGCAATTATCTGTCGAAGGTCCTGCAGGTGTAAAATCCCTGTCGGAACAACTTGATTTAGATATTTCCACTGTGAGCAGACAGGCAGCCGCCCTTGAGCAAAAAAAATATATCGATAAATTCCCGAATCCGAAAGATGGCCGTTCTTATTTTTACCGAATTACCGACTCTGGTATAAAGGAATTAGACGATAATAGACAACGACGCTATAAGCGATTATCTGATCTATTGACCGAATGGACGGAGGATGAAAAACAAACTTTTGGCCATTTGTTGAAAAAGTATAACCAGACGGTTTTTGAGAAAACAAAACCCTAGCTATAACAACTGGCTATACACTAAAATCGCCACTTTCAACATGTGGCGATTTTTTCCCTTTCATCCCCACAACAGGTTAATCGATCCATCCACTTAAAGTAAAAGTATTGGCTCGTTAGAAGGCATTTAAGCTATGAAAGGAGAGAGCCAAACCCTCTCCCTTTCTTATTCTTGTGTTTTAGCCTCAAGTATTTTGGCTTCGGATTCCTCTGTCACAATACGGAGAAACTCATTAGAATCCATACCGGATTCATAGAATTTTTGTAAATCGATATCTACATATTTATCCCAAAGGCTAATTCGTTCAGGTGGCGGGGCTGTTTCATTTTTAAAGATTGCTTCAATATTTTTCCCATGGGTACTTTCATAATCTGAATAAAAGTCTTTCTGTAATTCCTTATTATTAGACACAATCCCAATACCGTTTTTAGCCATCCATTGTTGGTATTCATCAGATGCAAAGTAGGCAAAGATTTTCAAAACATCCTCTTTATGTTTACTTTCTGGATTTAAGGTCAATGTATGCAGAAATCCTCTTGGAGCTACACCTGGATGATCCGGCCATGTCGGAATGGCTGCAACATCATAATTCAGTCCATCATCTTTCCGCCAATTTAAAGCTTGAGCATTTGTGACCACCATTGCTGTTCTTTGTTCTATAAATCTATGATCCGTGAATAACCCCTCTTCTTCTTCAACATTAGGGAGTGTATCAAAATAGCGCTTATACAGATTCAAAAAATCGGAGAATTCATCTTGGTTGATAATCTGTACTTCCCCTGTTTCAGGATCCGTCTTATTGACAGAAAGTTGGGAGAGGACAACCTCATCTTGAAAATCAAGACCTCGATAGGAAGTACCGTCTCGTTCTTGCGTTAACCGGCCGGCTAATTCAATTAATTCATACCAAGTCAGATCATCACTCGGGTAATCTTCTCCAAACAGATCAAATATATCCTTATTATACATAATCACATAATACGTATCTTCATATGGCCATGCTAAAAGGCGTCCCTCTTTATCTCTTGCCCGAATTGTATCAAGCAGAGCTTGGTTTAAATGACTTGTGTCGATCTGATTGGCTTCCAGCAATTCGGTTAAATCTTGATCAAGCTCGAAATATTCCATATCTTCTTGCGATAAGGTAAAAAAGAAATCGGGATTCTCCCCACTGCTAAACATTTCCTCAAGAGACTGCCGATCAAAGTTATTGCCAGGAGTTTGTTCAACTGTAATATAAGGGAATTTGTTTTCAATTGGCTCCTTAAAACGCTCATTAAACATCGTCTCATCCCAAAGGGCAACTGCTTTTAACGTAATCGGTTCATGCTCTTCTCCTTCGCTAGAATCAGGTGTTTTAGGTTCTGTTTCGGATTTTTGACTTGAACACGAAATAAGCAATAACACTAGCAAAACAGCAAATCCACAAAATAAACGCTTACATCCCTTCATTCCTTTCTCCCCCTCGCATTTAAATAATTAGGTGATAAACTCCTAAACCATTTTCACTCCATTTTTGCGAATAAGGCATAGATTTCAACCATCGGGGCTTGATCTAATAACCATTGATGTTTTTTATCCATTCCGGTTTTTCCAGACCAATCCGGGCTTAAAAGACCATGAACATCACGAGCATGTGCCCATGCATAATCTATATTGTTCCGCATTGTATCAATAAAAGTACGATCTTTATCAGGGTCAACCTCATACAAGGCTAAATACCCTTTAAATAATATCGCATTAAACCACGGAGTTGGTGGTAATAAGTGAATAGAGATATCCGGATGCTTGGTTGTAAAATGGGTCAAACTGTTTTGAGCAAGCATTCGGGCTTCCTCTAAATAAATTGAATCATTGGTCGCCTTAAACAAAAGGGCATTCGCATGTATAACCGTTCCTGTATTATACGTATAGGTAGTTCGATCAATGGAACCATCTATTTTTACATGATCACCATATACACCACTTTCGGGATTCCATAAAATCTTTGTCCATTCCAAGATTTTCTTCGCCCAAATCATATATTCGTCCTGACCCGTTTCTTCGAATAACTTCATGGCTAATACAGCAGCAGGGCCATTCGAACACGTGTTTTTCGAAGTTTTATGGTCCTCTTGCCAATAGATTCCACCACCAAGTTCATCAGACCAACCACTAATCGAAAAATCAAACATCTCCTTTGCCATATCAAGATAATGGCGGTCTCCCAAAGTCTTATAAGCTTCCACAAAATCCAATCCCAGCCATTGATTATCATCGTAAAATTTCGAACCTCCCCCCCTGTTCGATTACATAGGAATCATAAGCAGCGGGATCACTATCTGTGTCTCGATATTTTTCTAGACTGTTTAGTACGTGGATTAGCTCCTTTTGATATTTTTCTCCCTCCCCCTTCATTTTTGCAAGCGCATTGACCGCAGACAAAACACCAGAAAACGGCCAAAGATAAGAAAAATCACGATCATCTGATCTTTTCTCATAGTTTTCTAGAAAAAGCCGTTGTTCCTTTACAAAATAATATTTTACTAGTGTCTTGTACGTTCGCTCAGCCATTTCCATATAAGGTTGCTCCAATTTTACATCCAAACCTTCATCCCTCCTAATCTTAGATTCTAAAGATTTGTTTTCCCAACATACCGCCCCTTTACCTTTAGTCCTTGAGACATTTTAAACTGGTCTCTTCTACCAAACACGGGGATTAAACCGCTTTCATATATAGTAATAGTATACCAATACCAATGTCAATATGTATTGATATACTATATTCGTCAAAAATTATCATTTTTTTACATGAGTTGTGGATTCCCCAATGACTAATTCTGCATCTAATAACTGTTTTGGGGAGACAGATGAGTGTGTCTTCATTTTTAAAATATTTTCAACTGCTTTTCTACCAATTTCTTTTTCTTGTTGTTTTAAATGAGTAAACAAATAAGCATCCTGTAACGGAAACTCAGGGCTGTCAAAACTGATGATTGAAATGTCTTCGGGGATTTTCAACTGTAATTCTTCAATCGCCTTTTTAGCGATTAAAGCCAGATTGTATTCGACTGCAAACAAAGCTGTGATTTCCGGGTTTTTCTTTAAATGCTCCTTTACCTTTTCGATATCTCGTCGAATATTTTCCTGAGAAAATGCATTCGGTAAAGTGCTTGTAAGATCTGTTGCCCAAAGTGCTTTATTGACAGCTAACCCCTTCTCATCATACACCTCGATAAATCCGTCCATTCTTTCTTCGATCGCAGTCGTATCAATAGGCGGAGGAGAGATGAGACCAATATGTCGATGACCGACTTCAAATAAATAACGGATCGCCTTTTTAGTGGCTTGAACATTATCCGTACTAATAGAGGTGGCAGCAATACCTTTGAAATATCGATCGATTAAAACAAGCGGAAATTTATTAATCACTAACTTTAAAATTTCCTCATTAAAATACTTTCCTTGGGCTGGAAATACGATTAAACCATCAACCCCGAGCTGAAGCAATTCTTTAATCGCCTTCACCTCATTTTCAACCAACCCCATCGTCCGGCGAATAATCGGAAAGCATTCATGTTCCCTTGCAGCTTCTTCAACACCATGGACAATATGAGTCCCATAGCTATAATCAAAATCTGTCATCACAAGTCCGATCAACAAACGATTCATATCCTTTTGAGCGGTGGACTTGGTGGCCGGCTGTTTTTCTTGGTCCGTCTCTTTCCTCACAAACGACCCCCTGCCGGGTAATCTCACAATCAAGCCATCATTGGCCAATAACTCCAATGCCTTTTTGCTCGTAATTCGACTCACATTATAGGAATCAGCCAATTCCTTCTCAGAAGGCACACGGTCCCCTTCTCGATAATGTTGTTTGGCAATTCTCTCACATAAATCATTATAAATTTGTTCATACATCGGCTTATTTGTTTTTTCGACTTCCATTCTTTATCCTCCTCAACACACCATATATATTAATATATCATTTTACCTAAACAAAAGAAACGGTCATTCATAAATGATTTAACATGCTGGAGGACGAAAATATATTGATGGGAATTAGGTTAATGGCACAAGCATATAATCTTGGGCCAGATAACCTAATCCATTTTCTCTTACAAAAAATGTTAATAAAGAACGGAGAAATGAACAGTGGAATTTAATGAAGATTTATTTACAGCAAAGTCTGGCACCACCCGAAGAACGCAAAACTTTGTCCAAAGGCATCATTTGACATAACCCGTCAAAAACCGGGTGGTGCACCTTTTAGATCACAAAATAATATACGGAGAAAAAGTGACATAAGCTTCCCGCAAGGATAAATAAATGGAAGATTTCATGAAATCCCAAATGCTTAAATTCCAAAAACTTTGGTTTTAGACCATAGATAACCCCACCAATGGTATATAAAAGTCCTCCGAAAATGAGCAGGAATAATCCACTTGCTCCTAAATTTGAACTTAATGGAACAATAGCCATGACGATGATCCAACCTAATCCTATATAAAGCGCTGTAGAAAGCCATCTTGGACAGCGAAACCAGATCATTTTAAATAAAATTCCACTTACGGCTACAACCGTCACAATCGAAAAGACAGTCCATCCGATTTTTCCATTTAACGCAATTAAACAAAAAGGCGCATAGGAACCAGCGATCAGAGCGAAAATCATTGCATGATCGAATTTTCTTAATAACGCAATCACTCGATCTTTCGCGACAGCCATATGATAAGCCGTAGAGGCGGAATACAATAAAATTAAACATAAACCAAACATCATAACAGCACCTAATTGTAAACCAGATCCCCCATTCATCGCTACCTTCAGCACCAACGCAAACAAACCAATGACTGATAAAATAGCTCCAACCAAGTGGGATAAAGCATTAAACGGCTCTCGAATATACTGTGTCATAATAAATACCCTCATTCCTATAAGTAGTTTTAATAACTACATATAATAATACCCCTATTCACTCAGGTAGTCAATAGTTTACCATTTATCAACAATAGGATAAAATAAAGAAAAATGGATAATATGGTGGAGATGACGATGAAAAATATAGATGAACTCATAAGCAGTCTTGCCCTTACGAACCACATTTCTCTTCAGGATATTCCAAAAATGGACCTGTATATTGATCAAGTGATTGAATTATTTGAGGAGAGTTTTAAAGAATCAAAACGAGAACAAAAAGAAAAAATATTGACCAAAACAATGGTCAATAATTACGCAAAAGGAAAACTCTTTTTCCCCGTCCAAAATAAAAAGTACTCAAAAGAACATATCATGCTGATGAGTTTAATTTATCAGCTGAAGGGTGCCTTATCGATTAAAGATATTAAAGATTGTTTACAAATTCTTAATAAAGAAATTGTGGATGATAATTTTAATCTAGAGGAATTTTACGAGAGCTACTTACAACTCTCTTTTAAAAACATCGCTGTCTTCCAAGATGACCTTAGACAAAAAGCGGAAGAAGTAAAAGAAGAAATCGATACAATCGATGGAAAAAACAAAACGGAGATGGAACGGACATTACTAATCGCTTCCCTTGTAAGTGCGAGTAATCTTTATAGAAGAGCTGCGGAAAAGCTAGTTGATGGAATTATTGAGAAAGAGGAATCTTAAAAAAACACGTATCACTTGTGAAGAGTGGTACGCGTTTTTTTAAATTGTACTAAGAATAAATAGAGGATTTATCTATCACATACAGTAGCGCAGCAACCTTCATTTAAAAAATCATAACCCCAATCACCCCCGCGCATATAATAACGAGAGTGGGATGAATTTTGAAATAGGATAAGGCGATCAGTGAACCCAGAAAAATTAAGAATAGGCTGACCATTTCCCATGAAAGTTGCAGGGATACTACACCATTTGCAATAGCAAAATGGATGGCTGCATAAATGATTAGGCTTGTCACAATCGGACGCAGACCATAGAAAGCAGATTGGACCCATTTATTTTGATTTAGTTTATAGAAGAAGATCGCAATGACGAGAACAATGAGAACAGAGGGTAGGGTAATCGCAATGGATGAAACAATCGCTCCTGATACACCCGACACTTGATAGCCAACGGCCGTTGCACTATTGGAGGCAATGGACCCCGGCGTCATTCCGGCAAGGGCAACGATATCTGTAAATTCAGATGTTGTGAGCCATCCTCGGTTTGTTACTTCTGTTCCGATCACCGGGATCATCGCGTATCCTCCGCCAAATGAGACTGCACCTATCACGAAAAACACAAAAAATAATTCCAATAACAGCATGTTGTTCCCCCCTTATGAACTCATTTTTTCCTCAGGTTCTTCTATATATGATTCTTTTTTCTTTGGTTGTTTGGAGTTATGGGGAACTGAAATATGAAGTAATTCCTTTACCTTTACAAGCATAATCCCAAGCAATGCGCCACTCACTATAACAACAATAGGGTGCCAATGGAACACAACCATCATCACGACCATAGCAACCATTAAAACAAAAGTTGATTTATCTAAAATGGAAGTCTTCGCAATTTTAATCGCTGCATAAGCGATTAACGCCACAACCGCCGCGCGAATTCCTTGAAAGGCAGCCGCAACATGCGGATTTCCCTTTAATGTAAGAAAAATTAAATTCAACAGCAAGACTAGTAAAAAGGTTGGAAGAAGAACACCAACCATTGCAACGATGGCACCACGTACACCAGCAACTTTATGTCCAATAAAGGTTGCTGCATTGACCGCGATCGCCCCGGGAGCTGTACCTGCAAGGGCAAACATATCAGATACTTCCCCCATTTTTACCCATTTCCTTTTGGCGACGACTTCCCTTTCAATTAAAGGAATCATCGCATAACCGCCCCCAAAGGTAATCGGGCCTATTTTTAAAAAAGTCCAAAATAATTGTAAGTATAACAACCAATCTTTTTTCAACCCACACCCAGCTTTCTGTTTTCTCGTATATTATTTCTATTATAACACACTTTATACCAAAACGGATGAAAGTAGCGGAAAATAAAAGGTAAGACTAAAGTGTTCTCACCTTTTTAAAGAAGTCGTTGTAATGCCCAGTTCAGGGCGGCATTTTTTGTTTATTCAAAAAAATGTTCAAATACTTGGATAGCAGCGCCAATACTTGTGGCCTTTTCCCCGAGTACTCCTTTCCGAATCGTAATCGGGTGATTGCGAGCACAAATATGCTTGTTCACAGATTGAACAACTTCTTGATAGTACTCTGAATCATGGTAAATTAATTTCCCGTGTAATATTACGGTGTCAGGATGCAAAATATGGATCATATTGGCAATACCTATGCCGTAATAATGGGCTGATTCCATGATGATTTCTCTAACTGACGATTCCTTGCTGTTTAATAAATCATCGATTGTCGAAGGGATTCCAAGAGAATCTAAGCGGTTCAACATCGCCCCGAAGGAAACGTACGTTTTCAAACACCCTTTGCTCCCACAGGTGCAGTCCCTACCCTCTGCCTCAACGACAATATGTTCATAGGAAGTGGCATCTCCTTGTTTTTGATTAAATAAACGTCCTTCCTGAATATAGCCACACCGAATGCCATATCCGCTAATACAGTATAAAATATTTTCTTCATGATCGTTTCGAGCATAGTATTCTGCTACAGCCGCTGTATTGGCTCCATTATTTAGAATAACGGGAACAGAGAACCTTTTATGTAAAATCTCCCCAATGGGAACATCTCTCCATCCTTCAGCTGGAAAAGATTCAGGATTTAAGATCACACCATTTTCTCGGTCAATGGGACCAACAGCCCCAATACCAATCCCTAATAGAGAGGGGATTTGGTAACGTTCCATAAGTGCTCTGATCATATCATTGATCTTTTCAATCGTCACCTGCGGGGTATGTTGCTTCATGAATGAAAATCGGTCGTTCCCAATAACTTCATAATTCAGATTTAGAAGCATCACTCTTACATCCGTACGAGCAATTTCAATTCCAATCACGTAAGCGGCATCTGAAACGATTTCATACAAAACCGGTGGCCTTCCCCCAGTTGGATGACCAAACCCTGCTTGACGAATTAAACCTCTATCCGTCAATTCAGCTAGCATCCGCGTCATAGTCGTATTCGGCACATGAAATTCCTTTAGTAACTCGGCTTTTGATATTCTTCTTTTTCGATGAATATACTTATATAGTGCCTTTTTTAATTGGTTCTTTTCACTTTTATCGCTTAAAAAATCCCTCACTTTCTCCATCTCCTCCCACTCTTGTTCCCCATCTTAAAACCATGTAAACCCATCTACTTTATGTATTATTAATATGATAGTACCCGTTCTATTTTAACCATGTCAAGACATATCTCATATCTCCCCAACGTGATTAACCTCCAGAAATGGTGTTCTATTCATAAACACCTTCTGAAGGTTATCTTAAAATTATTATTCACTTAACATAGGAAGTTAGTTTACATCTCCTACGCAACGAAATCCAATATTTCCGGTAGAACTATCAGGGGTGTTGGAACTTCTTGCAGCCACTCTATAACGATTACAATAAGATTTATGACAAAGATACGAACCGCCTCGCATTGATTTATTACTACCTTTGTCAGGTCCTTTTGGATTATCTGTACGATTGTTTAAATGATAGGTAGGACTAAACCAATCATCACACCATTCCCATACATTCCCAACCATATTATATAATCCATAACCATTTGGAGAAAAACTATCAACAGGACAAGTACCCAAATATCCATCTGCCTTCGTGTTTTTCACAGGAAACTTCCCTTGCCAGATATTACATTGATGCTTCCCACCTAGGATTAAGTCATCGCCCCAAGGATATTTTTTTTGAACGAACCCACCACGGGCCGCATATTCCCATTCTGCCTCTGTTGGGAGCCTTTTTCCGCTCCATTTGCAGTAAGCCTTTGCATCATTCCACGAAATATGAATCACTGGATGATTCATCCGATCTTGAATGGTTGAATCTGGTCCCTCAGGATGCCGCCAATAAGACCCTTCTACTGGCACCCACCACGGAACCCCTACAGGTCGTTGAGATATTTTATTTAATGTTTCTTTTGATAAAAACAAATGAAATACGAATGACCAGCCAAATTGCTCTGCCTCTGTCACATAACCCGTTTCATTTACAAATTGTGCAAACCGCTCATTTGTCACCGCATATTGATCTATATAAAAGGGATCAAGCTTCACTTTTCTAATTGGCCCTTCCCCATCAGCAGGAAAACCTTCTGTATCTTCCGTCCCCATTAAAAATTCCCCACCTTCAAGAAGGACCATATTTTCCTTGGAAAAGTCTGCTTTTTCTTTTAAATCCGGATTGACCGAGCTTGCTTTTTTCCCATCACGGTGTTGGACTTGACAACACGATTTCATTCCCGCACCTCCATGCCAATAGATTTACTTTCATAGCATTACATTCTAAAATGATCGTCTTTTCCATTATAGCATGTTTTACTTTTACAATAGAATATTAGATTTTCTTACATTGCTTAAGACGGTTTTTGAGCTTTTTGTTGCATAGGACTGATTAAAACCATTCTCTCTCATTTTAAAACTTTGCTGTTCATTTGTGGATCATATACAATGGAACAGCATGCATATGCGAAAGTTTATTCCATCCGATCAGTCTCCCCTTTAAATGGGGACGCATTGATCTACAATATAACCCGAATTATGAATGGGAGGTGATAACCGTGTCGATAAAGATAAAGGTGTATTCAGATTATGTATGTCCTTTTTGTTTTTTAGCAGAACAACCTCTTAAAGAAGCTATAAAAGGAAAAGATGTAGAAGTGGAGTGGATGCCGTATGAGCTGCGTCCATCTCCAAATGAAACCTTAAAGCCGGAAGGGCATTATTTACAAAGTACGTGGAAACAGTCCGTTTATCCAATGGCTGAACAGATGGGGATTGACATAGTCCTTCCGAGAGTGTCACCCCAGCCATACAGCCATTTAGCATTTGAAGGTTATCAATATGCCAAGGAAAAAGGCAAAGGTAATCAATACAATGACCGGATGCTGCGAGCTTTTTTCCAGGAAGAACAAGATATTGGCAACATTGATGTACTAACAAAATTAGCTGGTGAATTGGGGTTGGACGAAGAGGATTATCGGGATGCCTTAACTACAAGAAAATACAAAGAAGCACATAAAAAGGCACTGAAACATGCTTATGAGGAGGCAAATGTTACCGCCGTCCCGACATTTGTCATTGGAGATACAACGATCGCGGGGATACGTTCAAAGGAAACCTTGGAACAAATCATTAACGATGAATTAAATAGACAAAAGTCGGTTATTTTAACGGAAGGTATGGCCTGTGATATAGATGGTTGTTAATTTATTTCATAAAAGTAAATACTGTATATGGTATTGAATACGAAGGGGGTTTACATGATGACAAACGAAGATTTGCTATTTAAAACATTGACATTGGGAAATATGAAACTAGATAACCGGGTAGGAGTTGCTCCAATGACACGGACAAGCGCTACATCGGAGGGGCTTGCGACTGACCAAATGGTTTCCTATTACACATCATTTGCAAATGGCGGTTTTGGGCTGATTATAACGGAGGGAATTTATCCGGATGATAAGTATAGTCAAGGTTATTTGAATCAGCCAGGTATTGTTTATAAGGAACAAATACAGGCTTGGAGGAAAGTGGTAGATTCTGTTCATCAAGCCGGGTCGAAAATTTTTGCACAGCTTATGCATGCAGGGGCCCTTTCACAGGGAAACCGCTTTGTGAATGAAGCAATTGCTCCTTCTGCTGTTCCGCCGAAAGGAGAGCAAATGGAGATCTACGGGGGAAAGGGGCTTTTCCGACTCCCAAAGAAGCGACTAAAGATGAAATCACAGAGGTCATTAATGGTTTTGCGAATGCGGCCAAAAATGCCCAATCTGCTGGTTTCGATGGAGTAGAGATTCATGGAGCAAATGGCTATATACTGGATCAGTTCTTGACCGATTATACGAACGAGCGTACAGATGAATACGGGGGATCTACGGAAAATCGCGTCCGTTTATTAGTTGAGGTTTCTAAGGCCGTCCGGAAGGCCGTTGGGCAGGACTTTACTGTCGGAATCCGCATTTCACAAGGAAAAATAAATGATAACGAACATAAATGGGCGAGAAAAGAAAAAGATGCTGAAATCATCTTTGGTCAATTAGGACAGGCTGGTCTTGACTTTATCCATGTGACGGAATATAAAGCATGGGAGCCTGCATTCGATTCTACCGGGGCATCACTTGCCTCCCTGGCAAAAAAATATGGAGGGGTTCCCGTAATAGCCAATGGTCACTTAGAGAATCCAACAAGAGCAAGGGAAATGATCGAGAATGAGGATGCTGATTTGGTTACCTTGGGTAAAGGGGCCTTATCTAACCATGATTGGGTCAACAAAGTCAAAAATGGAGATCCGCTAGCAGAGTTTAAGCCGGAAGAAGTGTTAAACCCGGATGCTAAAATTAAGGAATTTGAAGTATAAAGTAGCTAAATTAAAGAGTCATTCCCGAAATATTAGCGCTACTCCTTAATGAAAAATAAACAAAAACTTAATTTGATCACAGGAAGAAATGACTTGCGACATCGATGTAGGTTGATCCTGAGGTATGTTTTAAAATTTTACTGGACTTTCTAGAAACCATAAACTAAGGCTTTATCCCATTGTAATGGGATAAAGCCTTAGTTTTTCTTTGATCCATCGTAATTGACTACATAATGATGTTCACCAGTCTTATAATCCCCTTCACTGTATTCAATCAGATTTCCCTGGTCATCAAAAGAAAAGCGCATTCGTTTTAATAATGGAGTGCCTTTTTCTACGCCTAAATGCTTTTCTTCATGTTCAGGTGCCTGAGCGACAGCAAATTGATCTTGAAATTTACTTAAATAAATCCCCTGCTCTGAAATAAGTTGATACAGAGAACGATCATGAACACCGGATAATTCTAGCAAGAGAATAACCTAAATCGAGAAATTTAGATTATACATTAGCCATACTAAAAACAGGGCCATTGATCCGATTTCCGCGATAAATATCGGTACTAATCGTATGGAGACCGATATGATGTCGCTTCACAGCTTCTGCCACTTTAAAGGAAAAACTAGCTGTTCCATGGCCGACATCGAGATGGACACCGCGTTGGATAGCATCAAGGAATTCAGGAAGTGGCTCCCCATTTAAATAATGGGTAATCACATCCCCTTTTTTCAAAAGGGCGAGTATTGATTCGATTTTCGGTGGAGCAGATCCAATATGAACCATCAATGGCAGAGAAGTTTCGCTTGATAGCTGCCTAGCAATATGTAAGGGTTCAATCCCGCTCTCGCCCACAACACTACGGCTGATCCGTGCTTTTAAACCAACAATCTTATTCGAATACTGTTGGAGGGCTTGAATCACTAGCTCACGATCAATCCAATCAAGATGAGATAACTCGTCCACCCGCTCTCTTATAAAAGGGATTTTTTGCTGGGATGGTGAATGGAATATATGGAGATGATCAATCTTTACAAGCAGGTGTCTAATACGATCAGTAGACGATTCTTGCAGAAATGTCTTGATTTACAATGCTCCGTCAAATAATTACTATGGACAAGAAAGGTGATTTTATTGAAACTAAATGTGCCTCTTATCAGTCAACTTCCAGAGTTACCAACAGGTTGCGAAATTACGGCTGTCACGATGATATTGCAGTTCAGTGGGATTGAAGTAGACAAAATGACATTAGCAAAGGAAATGCCTTTGCATGCATCTGATCCTACGCAAGGTTATGTGGGTAATCCCTATGAAACATCAGGCTGGACCATTTATCCGCAAGCTCTTTTAGAACTGATTATAAAATATACAGGAAATGTTCGAGATTTAACAGGTCTTGATCTTCTGGCATTAGAACAACAATTAAATGAGAAAAAGCCCATTGTTGTTTGGGTCTCACCTTTGCATGGCTTTACCGTGCACGCCCTAGTCCTAACAGGATTTGACCAAACGTATTACTATTACAACGACTGTTGGTCTAACCAAAGGGAAAAAATGAAAAAAGAAGATTTCCTCCAGATTTGGGAAAATCAAGAAAGAAGAGCAATATCTTATTGATTATGAAACCCTTATTTCTAGTACCTCGTTAATCAAATTTTTCCATAAATGCATTTCTACCTAAATTTCAAGTTCTTAAAAGTTTAACAACAACTCTTTAGGACTGAAAACAAGTGTGAATCAAGGCTAGATTTAATTTTTTATTTCATAATTAGGCAGTGAATTAAAATCATTAGGCAAGTTAACCAAGTATAAATTCCCATAGCCATTTTTATCGCTAGTAAATAATAATTTATCCCCACCTGGGCTAAATCTTGGGTGGGCATGTACTTTCTGGACATGAAAACTACAGCGATGTTCACATAATACTTTTGGTTTTGTAAACTCCCCATTCTCTTGGCTCCAAACAATCAGTTTATCTAGTGGTGCACGGCCATCAACAACGATCTTGGAAAAATCATTGGATTGGGCATGCCAATTTCGGAATGGAAATTCTACCTCTTCCATATGCTGATTATCGAAACTTATTTTCCCAAAAAAGGCAGTCCCATTGGCACGAAAGCCATGATAACCAATCGTCTCCCCGTCTGCATGCCAATATTCATGGCCAACCATTTCCAAAGGCTCTTTTCGCTCCCGAATTTTCCATACTTCTCCTGTTCGAAGATTCAAACCCCAAATACAATGGTCCACTAATTGCCATGGTCCTTCATGGCAAAATGTAATCAAATCTTTCTTTGTTGGCGATGTATTAATATGCGTAATGAAGTTTTCTTCCTCAAACACCACTTTAGCTGTTCCATCTGCAATTGAAATCTGGAGAATTTGTGATTTTGGCCTTACCTCCATTAATTCCCGATGACCGATATAGCCATTTTTTAAGTCAATTTGGATTTGATCGGAAAAGTCTTCACGCATACAAGTAATGATATACTGACCGTCAGCGGTACAATTAATATTTCCGCCAACAAGGGATTCGGGGCCCTCATAAACCATCCTTTCCTTCAATGTCTCGAGATTAATTTCAATGATTTTATTTTTTCTTCTAAAATAAGCTTGTTTTTCATTAGGATGCAAACAAGCCGACATATCATATGTTGTGTCATAATCAGTTAACTGCAGCATCTCACCTGTTTGAAGATCCATTCGAAATAAATTTGTTTTATTTTCCCTATCGGAGCAGAATAATAGTTTATTCTCATTATCATACCAGCCGTTTTCTGTAAAATATAAATGATGACTATGTCCTGTATAATTGGTTAATTGTGTAATCGGAACACCTGTAAATCGGTCGTTGTATTGTGACCATTCTGGGGACCAAACTTTTCCTTTTGTCATTGTTAACCTCCAATTTGATTTTAAGAAATTTACTTTAAAACTTTTGAATTCAATTGTTTGACTTTAACTCCCTTCATCTAGATATCTATTTTGCAACTTGATGTGAGGCATTTCTTTTCTCTCGATTCTCTCATGCCATTTGTTAACTTCATCTAAAACTCCCAAAGAAGTGTACTTTACATAAAGACTTCTTTTTCTGTCACTCTGCGCTGTCCACTTCCTTTGATTGGTGCCTGTTCAATCAGTGGTCGGTCATTTTCGACTTCTTCGATTCTTCGTAGTAAACGCTCCCGTAGCTTATGAGCCACCTCTTGATGAGATTTAAGGCCAATTAAATTCGTTAATTCATACGGATCTGCCTCCAAATCATAAAGGAATTCCTCGGTATAATGATCTGATTTAGAATCATGTACAGGGTCTTTTGTTGGATCAGAAACACTATATTTCCATTTCTGTGTGCGGATCGCTCTTCCCACCTGTGCCTCACTAATTTGGATAAAGACATCCTCCTGCCAATCCCCATTTCCCCCATGTATCAGTGGCAAAATCGAACGTCCCATCATCTCCTCTGGAACCTCCAGACCTGCTGCATCAATTAATGTTGGGGGGAAATCAATTAAACTTACTAATTCTTTTTTCTGCCCCCCTTGCCTAAATCTAGGTCCAGTAATCGCTGCAGGTATACGAATGGAACTTTCATGGCAAGAACGTTTATACTCCTTGTTTCTCGTTTTGAAATGGCAACCATGGTCCGATGTAAATAATAAAATCGTATCGTCATATAAACCAAGACTTTTCAATGCATCCATCAATCTTCCCAGCGCTTCATCCAGTCGTTTCACCATTCCATAATAGCCTCCTAAATGTTGTTGTGCCGTACCACCAAGAGCAGCAAGATCAGGCGGCGTCCATCTTGATGTATATTTCTCGCGGTAACCATCAGGTGCTGGATAATCATCGATTCGATTTTGATGATGGGGTTCAAGATATGAGACAAAGAGAAAGAATGGATTATCTTGATGTTGATCGATGTAGCGTATAGCGGCATCAGTCAACGCATCCACACGATATCCGGGTAACTCTACTGGTTCACAATCATTGTTATAAAGGGTAGTTTGATAGGCTTCAGATGTGTGTTCTAAGGCATTCGAAGCTAACCAATATTCATACCCACCCCTTCTTTCTACACTCACGGGTTCTTCCGCTGCGAGATGCCATTTGCCGATATAACCTGTCTGATAGCCTCCATCTTTGAATTGTTGAGCCAGCGTTTTTGTGTCAGATGGCAATGGTACTCCATTATGATAGCACCCTGTTTGAGTCGGATAACGTCCAGACTGAAAAGCGGAACGGGCAGGTCCACAAACTGGCTGACATGTAACAGTATTATAAAGATGCGTTCCTTCTTGAGCCATCCGGTCAAAATTAGGTGTTAAATCTAGAGGATTCCCATGTACACCTGTCGTATCCCAACGTTGTTGATCTGTGAAAAAGACAACGACATTTGGTCTTTTATTTTTACTTTTGCTCAATCGATTCACGCCCCTTGCGATGAAGATCTTCTTTTTCTATCTTGCGTACATCTTTTAAAGTATGTGAGTCATCATCAAAATATTTCCCCTCTAAAAGTCCGATTAATGTATTCGTCACTTTCACTTCAACGATATTTTCCCCTTCTGACAAGATGCTTGTTTTCCCCTCCCATTTATATGGAGACCATGCTTTAACACCAAGAGAATGGCCATTCACCATGACCTCAGCACATTCATGAAAATATTCAAACTCAGAAAATCGCAATGTAAAATTGGCTGTCTCTGGTAATCTATCAATTTGAACCTTCCTCTGGAAGCGAACAGCTCCCGCATAATATGGCAATCCTTTGTAAGGCCCAACAATCGTTGGGGCATTTTTAGGCAGATCCGTCAAAACTGGTTGTAGATTATTAGAAAAATCAACACCAAAGTCTCCCATTAAATACAGTGGATCGACAACACCTTCCCAGTCATGATGAATCTTCCCTTTTATCTCGACAGTATTTTCTCCTTGTTTTATCAGTGATTGAATATCACAAACAACATTGTTATGATCGTAGACAAATTTCTGGTGGAAACGATCCTGACCCACAATCGATCCATTAATAGAAATTTCCAGCTCACCTTGAACTGCTTGACAATCCATGACTAGTAAACAATGTGATGGAAGTCTCTCAACCTTAAATGCTGTTTGATAACACACATCGATTGGATAGGCCATTTTCACCTTCATTGGTGTTCCAAATGTTTGTCTGAATTGTACTGGCAGTGTATGTTTATTGGCTAGATCCTCACATTGATCAATAAAAGTCTTTGCCTGCACAGTACAGGTAGCTTCTCCGTGCGTCAGTAACTCTAGATTAAATTCAGCCAATCTTAACATATTCTCTTGCAATGGCTTCATGTCCCAATTGTCCGCAGTATTTATATCCAAAACTGCGGGCTCATCCGCAGTGAAAGAGTCTACCATTTCTACCTGATTTTCTTTGATCTGAATCAGATAGGATTGATAAGGGGCAAATTCTAACCCAAGTTTCCAACCATCTTCAGACCAAGTAGCATGCAATAGTTCTTCAAGTCCTGTTTCCAAATTCAATTTTGAAATCTCTATATCATTTCGTTTTATAAACAATTCGGCTTGGTGTGTATCCCCCTCTTGATTGCTTATGAAGACGACCTCTGCCCCATCATCAAAGCGACGTTGTTGCAGTAAAAAAGATTTGGCATCATCATCCACTTTGAACTGGATACCTCCCTGCAAATATTGATCAACAATTTTAAACAAGGCCTGCATTCTTTCTTGTAAAGGTTGACCCACTGTACAAGGGATGAAGAAGGCATTTTTCTTGCCCTTAGTATAATAAGTGAGTAAGTCCTGCTGCTCACCTTCCCAGAAATCAATTTTTGCTTCTGAAGCTAACCCAAAGGTCATCTTAATTTCTGCAAAAATTCCTTCCTCCTCATCGATTTTTTCATAAGGGAGAAGACCATTAGCAATAACCGTTCCACCTGCCTCAATAAACTGCTTGATTTTCTGCCAAGCATCCGTTTCCAAATTTGTGATTGGCGGGATTATTAGAATAGAATACTTAGCTTTCCCTATCGTCATTTGCCCATCAGAAATTTCCGCTCTCTCTAATAATTCCGGATCAAGATGATCATAATCTTCGTAATGAGTCGTTAATTGAAAACATAGATCTGCCCAATGCTGTTTTAATTGTTCTAATTTCTCTTTCTCTGCTTCATCTTTACCTGTGTAGGCAAAAGAAGAGAATGGATTCCCCATATGTGTCCACAAACTTGTTGTTGGATCAAGCACAGCAATCGGGCGTACAGGCGTCCCTTCACTCATAAGATAACTCATTCTTGCTGTATAATCTCCTAGCATTCGGTAATGTTGCCAATATGGATTTTGTAAGAATTGGGAAGGTGGAGCATCATGCTTGACCATCGCATCCAAAGTATAAAAGAAAGCATGAAAATTAAAAAAGTTAACTCCAAATGCTGCTAAACGATCAATCATCCATTTCGCATCCTGTAAAGTCATCGACCAGCCGACGCTATGGAAACTTTCAATTAATGCCCGGTCTCTTCCAAGCTGGTTGCTTAGAGAACTAATCATTTTTGGATTCGCTCGTAAACTATAAAAATAGCGCTTTAAAATCCAATCTAATGGTCGACCTAATTTTTCATGAGCACTATCCCCACCAGGAACATGGCTATATGTTTGCCCTGCCATCCTGACAGACGGGACTTCAGCCACATACTCTAATCCATACTGTTCACACCAATCATGCACTTGCTTATGATACGCTTCCCTGAAAAGAAGATGGTTGGCTTGGAAATAATGGTAACGGATTTTCGGAGCTAAATCACCATCTTGGTAAAGAAGCAAATGTAAATACTCACGAATATCATAGCCATATTTTTCTTGTATAAAGGATACAAAGCGTGGTGACCAAGGATAACGTCCTAATAAATGAATTTCATCTGTAAACATTCCTTTAATGGTTTTCCCAAAATGTTTCTTCAGTTTCTGTGCATAGCGCTCATGAGTCGTTTGTATAAAAGTCGTCATTGCTTCCGTGTGGCAAGGATCTACAAAAGTTCCATAATATTTAAAATCATTAATTTCTCCTTCAAGAAAACAATGGATTTCCCACTCCCCATCAGGAGCCGTCCAATTCAACATTTTCTTCGGATTATAGGTGAAAAAACGCTTTTGATTATAAGCTGTTAGCCCAGTCTTCTGGTAAACAGGATCAACCTGAATATTCCCGATATATTCTTTCACATCGATCGCATCATTCCAAATAGGAGCTTTCGTCTGGGGATCTATCGGCACAGCCTTCGCAAACAGCACTTTCCCCCATGATAATTCAATTTGCACTATTTTCCCGCCCTCTATTTTTTCAACAGAGTGATGTAAAATCGATTGTTTGGCATCTGGATGCTCTAATGTCACTTCGCCTCCAGCCATCCCACTTGGGTAGGGATATTCATCATACAACCAAACCTCCATATGATACTTAGCAGCTATTTCAACCGCATACTCCACTTCTTGAAACCATTCATCTGATAAATAAGGCACTGTCATTCCTTGACGTGCACATAAGAAAAAGCCTGTCACCCGTTTATCTGCCATCTCTTTAATTTGCCGCTCTATTTCCTTTTCTGACATCTCCCCATTCCAAAACCAGAATGGGTGAATCCCGTATTTGGCATCTGGATTTTGAAAAGTTTTCAGATCAAACATTTTGTCACCTCATAGATTAAAATTATATTTTTTAATATCTACACAAATGCTGAAATCAGGAAAATCTCCTCATATCATTCATTATGAGCGGTCATTTTTATCTAGGTCCTTACCTAATCAACGGTGATTCCATATCTTTAAGTATATGAGAGCTTAATGGCTCAACTCTCGCCTCCAGAATACCTTTAGCGACCAGCCTTGCAATTTCAATCGCACCTGATTCAGAAAAATGGGTATTATCTTGCGCACCTTCTGGAAGGTTTTTATATTGTCCTGGTTCTGCCCACAAAAACACTTCCTTAGAACGCTCTATCCCTAGTTCCTCAAAATATACTTTGCTTAACGCCGCTAAGTCGACAAACGGTACCTTTTCTTGCTGAGCTAGTTGCCTCATTGCTTCGATGTAATCCCCATGGGTATTCTTGATGCTGCAATTCTCTTCGAAGAAACGGCGATGCATGGGTGCAACAAGTATTGGATGGGCTTCGATCTCGCGGGCAAGATTAATGTATCGCTTCAGATAATCCTGATACGTCGTAAAGGGCTTGGTGCCGCCCACATTATCTTTCTCATCGTTATGGGCAAATTGAACGAGAAGATAGTTGCCTTTATACATCTTTTTGGCAATACGATTTAAACGACTTTCCGCAATAAAGCTTTTGCTGCTTCTACCAGAACGTGCATGATTCGCAACAGCAATACCTTCATCTAGAAACAAGCCAATCATTTGTCCCCAACCTGAATAAGGGAATTGGCCGGATGGCTGATCTGTTACCGTAGAATCACTGGCAAGAAACATCGTGAGAATGCTCATCATCCGTTTCACTTCAACATGCTGCACACTGGGAGCTATACCGCCAAATGCAAGCTTTAATTGCCCGTCATCAATATGTACGGCAAAGGTTTTAGTTAAGGACTCCCCTGTCTCTGTCCTTACTTCATACAGCTTTAGATGACCCAATCCCTCCTTCACCGTCGTGATGGCCGCTTGATCGGGAGAGCCCAGTGTCAGGGTAACCTTGTAATTCCCATTCGGTACGTCCATCAAAAGCGTTGGCACAGGTGTCAGAAAATAATCACCAGGCCAAGAGTCTCTTAAATCTTCATATCTCGATGGATTTGGCGGAACAGAAAAACCATGCCATTTCTCTTTGTCATATTTATTCTCAATCTTCGGTACAAATGAATAACCAAACTCCATCTTTTAATCCACCCTTTCTTCAATTGCAAGTTCCTCAATGGACAGCGCTTTCAAAATTCCTTTTCAATCAAAGCAAGGTATTATTAATATCCCCCTAACTACTTACCTTACAAAATTATTTTCTTCCTCTTTTTAATCTTTTGTATACTCTTACTATACAAAATTAAGTTTATTTTAACAACGTTGTTACTTTTACGATGAAAAATAGATAAGCTTTTTCCTAAAACAAGACGGTATATGAATTTCTATGATTACACAAAAAGATCAAAGTGATAGATGCCAGGAAAGATGAGCGGCCTTAGCTTTATAGAAAATAAAGCTAAGGCCGCCTAAATCATTTTTATTATTTCCGCTGTCTACTTAATCATGGGCAGTTTAATCTTTTAAATCCTCAATAGAATTTACATCTTCCATATAAGTCGGAACTGCTAAACCTTGTCGTACACCCTCCATGTTTACACCAAGATCGTCCAAATCACCCTCATATTTTTCGATGTAATTTTTATGTGTGATCGGAAGCCAAGCAGCCAATGTGGCATCAGCACTGCCATCCGCAACACCCGCAAACATTGGTCCAGGTTCTACAGAGGATATGGTGACGTCGTATCCCATCCCTTCTAATACCTGCCTCATCATATAATGGCTAGCAATTTCACTATCCCAAGGAGCATATGCGAGTTTAATTTTATCCCCCTTCACTTTAGGTACATCTTTTGTCCATTCTGCAACCTTTTCCTTATTATCATCTACCCAAGCCTGTGCTGCCATTTCTGGGTCCTCCCCATCTTCAATGGCGACCATAATTTCTCCCATGTCCTCTGTATCCCAATGAAAACGTTCCAATATGGTGTAGGCTTCAGGCTTGTCCTCTTTTAATCCCTTTCTAGCGAGTGTGTGGATTTCTTCTGCATCTCCATATAATAAATTAGGATCATCTAAGAATTTGAGATCATATTTTATAAACTTCCAATGTGGACTCCATGCCGTAAATACAATCGGCTCCTCTTTATCATAAGCCCTTTTCAAAGCAGCCGTCATAGATGCCCCAGATCCCGAAACCAACTCCCAATCAGAAAGATCATACTCCTCAAGCGCTTTTTCTGTTGCTTGCATAAGCCCAGAGCCAGGATCGGTTCCAACGATTGTATAGTCTACTTGGTCACCAACAGTCTGACCTTTTTGTGCATCATTTTCTTTTGCGGCACTGCTCCCACAGGCAGCCAGTCCAACTGCTAAAAGAGTGGCTAAACTCAGTCCAGTTATTTCCTTGAAAATTTTCATAGTTGTTAGTCCTCCTTGTAAGTTTGTCTAATCATGAAGGCATTGTATAGAGGAGAAAGTAATCTAGCAGGTATGACCGGATTTTTTCTATTTGCTCTCGCAAAAGGGAATACCTATAAAACTATAGTATGAATCTCTCTTTGGGACAACGACCATATAGATAGCTTAGCGACGGTGAATCGACGTAAGCGCGTATTTAATGAACAATTAAGATCGTTAACGTATATATGCTAGGGTATCCTTTCACTCATGACCAATTACAAATAGGAGAAAGTTGGGAAAATCCCTCTAAAATTATGAGAAACTCTAGTTCATAGTGTATTTCAGTTTTTTAAATACGTGTTGTCATTGCCTGTTGTTCATATTCAATTTTCTTAAACGATCGATAACCAAACCACATAAGATTTAGACTAAATAAGCTCACGCAAAGCAATGGAATGAGCCCGGAAAAATACCAATATAAACAGAAAATCACGATACAACCGAGGATCATCATAAGTGTTGATGAAAGTTGGGAAATTCCAATTAGCAAAGCATATTTAAAATACGCAAAAAAGGAAATTTCAAAGTGAACATACACAGGGAAAAAGTTTAATAAAGTAATAAAATATAATACCCCTAAACAAAACATGACAATAAGAAGGGCTTGAAATAGGAAATGAGAAGAAGTTTTAAAATAAATAATATCGATTCTCAATATATAGCCGACTACTAAAAATAACAAACCAAATAGATTGGCCTTAAAGAATTCACGTCGAAAACTATTCCAATAGATTTGCAAGGCTGATTCTGTTTCATTCCCCATAATCCACTGCCGCAAAAGGGTAAATAAACCAACCGTTGCTGGCATAATCCCAAAAATTCCTAGCCCTAATAGGGTGAAAATCAACCATAGTACATTAGCATAGACAAGTTTGATCACCCATTCTCCCGCTTGGTAGACCACCTTCATGAGTCCATTTAATTGCATGAATCGATCACTCTTCCTTTTGGGGGACTTGACAGCAATTTGTGTCAAATCCCCTTATTTTCTTTAGATCAGCCCTTTACTGCTCCAATCGCGACACTACCGATAATTCGCTTAGAAAATAGAGCAAAAACAATAATAATCGGTAGAACAGACAAAGCGACACCTAAATACTGAACACCGTAATTTGTTCCATAGTAACCTTGAAGAAGTTGAACTAACAAAGGCAGTGGATATTTTTGATTGGAAAACAGTAAGACCAATGGTCCGATAAAGTTATTCCAGGAACCGATAAAAGCAAAAATGCCTAATGCGGCCAATGCCGGTAAAAGCATAGGCAAAATAATCCGATTAAATGTTTTAAATTCTCCTGCTCCATCTACCCTTGCCGACTCCATAATTTCATCTGGGATGGTCCCATCAATAAATTGTTTGACAAAGAAAACGGCAAAGGCATTGGCAGCCGCAGGTAATATCAATGCTGCATAGGTATCCAATAAATTCAAAATATACATAATCCGGAAAGTGCCCACAAGTCCGAGCTGCTGGGGAACCATCATCGTCGCTAATACAAACCAGAATAACACTTTATTCCCTTTGAATTTATATTTAGCAAACCCATATGCATTTAAAGCTCCAAAATAAAGCGTTAGCGCGGTTGAACAAGTAGAGATAATCAAGCTATTCAAAAAGCCACGCCATATATTAATATTCTCATTCATCGATTGGTAATTTTCGATTAAGGCATGTCCAGGTAGAAAGATGAACTTAGAAGCAATATCAGCATTAGTATGTGTCCCATAAATAATCATAATATAGAAGGGAACGATACAAATAATGGATAGACATATGAGTAAAACATGAATGATTATATGACTTGGTTTCATCTTTTTAGAATTCCGAAGTGGTCGGCCAATTTTTGTTTGCACTGCCTTTTGCGCCATCTTTTATGACCTCCCTTGGATATTTTCAGTATTTGATCTTCGATTTGTAACAGCAAAGGACAAAATTGAAAAGATCACAATCACGATAAACAACCCGAATGCGATCGCCGAACCGTAACCATATTGATATCTTGTAAAGGCGGTCTCATATAAATACATCACACTTGTTAAGGTGGCTTTGTCTGGTTCCCCTGAACCATCTGTCAAGGTATATGGTTGATCAAATATTTGCATACCACCAATAATGGAAGTTATGACCTGGAAGAGAATGATGGGTCTTAAAAGTGGTAATGTAATATGGAAAAAGACTTTCACTTTGGAAGCGCCATCAATTTCGGCAGCTTCTAATAAATCTTTTGAAATTCCCTGAAGACCTGCAATATAGATAATCATGGAATAGCCAAAATACTGCCAAAAGAGAATGGATGAAACTAATATCCTCATAAATATTGGCTTATCAGCCCAATGAATAGGATCCTGAATAAAGCCAAGACTCATTAATAATTGGTTGAAACTCCCCGTTTGCCAACTAAAAATTAATCCAACTAAAAGCCCCAATGAGGCAGCTGTCACAATGTTTGGAAAGAAAAATACAGCCCGAAAAATACTTTTTCCTTTAACAAACTTTTCATGAAGAATTACAGCGAGTACAAGACTAACGGTTAATTGTGGAATAACCGAGACTCCCCATATAAGTAGTGTATTAAACAATGATTTGTAAAAGAAAAAATCGCCAAAAAGTCGTTGATAATTCTCAAAGCCAACTAAGACTGGGGTACCAAAACCATCCCAATCGGTAAAACTTAAATAGAAAGAGTATACAATCGGATACAATCCGAAAATCAGGAAAATAATAAAAAATGGTGCGATAAACACATACCCATAATGATCCTTTCGTAAAAGCTTTGAAAACATACTCATTCCTCCTTTACCGAAATATACAACTTTAATCCTTGCTTAATCCACATTAATTTCAGGGAAGTTATGACCGACTTCCGTTTTGAATGACTCAAGCATTTCTTCTTTCGTTTTGTACCTTCCATTCAAGTAATTATTCACTTTGTCACTCCACAATCCATTGATATCATTGTCATATTTTGTTTGTGGTGCTGAAGGTACTTGCTCCCCTGCCTCTACGAAAAACTCAAAGTATTTTTGCCCACCTAAGAATTCGGACGTTAATTTGGGAGCCAATTCAGAATCAATATCTTTATTACTTAGAAAATACTGTTGGCTTTTAGCTAGTTCCTTTGAAAATTCCGGGTCAGACGTATAAAACTTCATAAATTCCCAAGCTAGGTCTTTATTTTTACTGTTGTTATACATAGCTAAAAATGTGCCCCCACCACTAAATGTTTTCGGTCCATGAGCTAATCCCCATTTTCCTGAAGTCTCGGGGGCATTTTTTTCAAAAATATGTGGCAATCCCCATGTTGGCTCTGCATAAAACATAACAGACCCTTTTTGCATCGAAGCTGTCCATGCCGGTCCCCATGACTCATATTTTGCCTCCACATTTTTTTCCCTTGCTTCCTTTACTAAATCCAATTCATTAAGGCGGACAGAATCAATCACTAGGTTTCCATCCACGACCCAGGGTTCTTTAACATTCGAGCTTTCTACAATGTTAATATCACTCCAACTTGATAGGGCGTGAACCTCTCCATTACTCTCTTCATAAACCCTTTCGCCAATTTCCATGATTTTATCCCAGCTATTAATCATTTCGCTTACTTCATCAGGATCATCCGTACCTAAGTATTCTTTTGTAAGGTCTCTCCGATAATAGAAAGCTCCCGGTGTTCCCTGGTACCCTAACCCTCTAATAATCCCGTCTTCATCCTTTTCCATATCCTGAATATATTGGAACTGCTGCTTCAGAATTTCCTCAGCGTTATAGGGTGCCTGTGATAAATTTTCTAGGCGCGGTATTTCCTTAATTTGCGGCCAATACGTATTCTCTACAAAGAAAATATCTGGTACATTTTTCTCTACCTGTAAAACAGAAATCAGTTTTTGTACGTAATTATCATTTGTAATAAATAGAAGATTGACATGTATATCAGGATTTTTTTCTTTAAATTTTTCTACGGCGTATTTAGCTTCATCCGTAAAAGTCCAGATGGTCAGTTCCTGCTTCTTTTCATTGGATGCTGACAATGAACATCCAGAAAGAATAAGAGACAAACTTAGAAGAACAATGATACATACAAATAAAAACTTTTTTCGCATTTCTACACCACCCTTTTATTTATTGGAGAAACAAAAGAAATAATTCTATATGTATATCACCCCCTAAAATAAATTTACGTTTCTTTAAGGATGCTTTAGACGATCTAAGGACAAAGTTTATCGGTATATGTATGGAAGTGAGATACGGAAATACACTTTGGATTCTTAGAAATTCAATTCTATCGATCAAACAGTACAGTAAGATTGTTTTAGTGGTGATCTTTGCTGGAAGGAATGTAGAGTTTTTACTGAGATTAATATGAATGCGCTATCATTTTAAATGTGTATCACTTGTTAAAAAGGTCTTAATAAAAGTCCGTATATACACCTGACAGCCCGCATTGTTTGAAAAATTGCGTTACACTAAATTATTTAGTTCTAATCTAAAAGAATAGAAATCTACTGTGTAATCATCTATATGGTTTAAATATTTAATCACTAAACTTTGGGATTTATTATAACAACGATTTATTAGTTTGTCCATCGAATATACAAAGTCTTCGGACCTATGTTTATATTCCATCTATTTTTACTAATTAACGTAGATTGTATGTAATTAATAAAGGGCAAACGCAAATAGTAGGGTCTTAATCATTACTTTTTCCTACTACATTATGAAGGGAATCATGATAAAATGATCCCCTTCTTACACTTTACTCAAAGTTGCATATATTTGCGAAACCGAGCAAAATCAAAGTGACTTTCTTGTAAAAATTTTAAATGACTTGAACTTTTATCTACTTTTAATTTTCACCAGCAAATAATATAGATAAAATAATGATGTTCCTTTGATCTCTTTTTGACCACTCCTCCGTCTAGAGAACCTAGATTCTTCTTCGCAAACATTTCACTCGGATCTACGTTTTCGATGTTCTATCAACTTTTCGTACATCCAACCCCACCTTGGCTCTGCGTTTTTGATGATCCCTCGACTTTTCGTACATCCATCCCCACTTCGGATCTACGTTTTCGATGTTCTATCGACTTTTCGTACATCCAACTCCACTTTGAATCTACGTTTTCGATGTTCTCTCAACTTTTCGTACATCCAACCCCACTTTGGATCTACGTTTTCTATGATCTCTCGACTTTTCGTACATCCACTTCACTTTACATACCTCCAAGGAGGGGCAGAGGTGAAATTTGATAGAACAATACTTGTTAGTGATGGGGTTTTCCCTCCTTGCTCGTTAATTTCATTACTTTATTATCGATTAACTTCCCCTGATTTTTGCTCGGCGAATGCCGTGATTTCTTCTTTCGAAAATGGATTTACATCCCCATAAACGGTATGTTTTAGGGCGGATGCGGCTGTTGCAAAAGAAACAACTTGTTCCGGGCTCATATCGGTTAATAATCCATATAAAATGCCCGCTGCAAAGGCATCTCCACCACCCACGCGATCAACCATATGATCAATATGGAATATTTTTGACTGATGGAGCTCACCTTCCATATAAAAATTCCCCTGCAGTGTATTCGTAGATGCTGATAGGACTTCCCGAAATGTAGAACAAAAATAGGTTATATTTGGATATTGAGCTTGAATACTTTTGTAATAGTAATCTAGTTTTTCTGATTGATTCATATCTCTAGCTGCCTCAGGAATCCCTAATATATGAAGTGCATCCAATTCCCCACAAGAACATACATCCACATAAGGGAGTAGAGGTTTTAGTGTTGCCGCAGCATCTTCCTGACTCCAAAGTTTAGAACGATAATTAAAATCAAGACTTGTTAAAATTCCCATTTCTTTTGCTTTCCTTAATGAATAGGTTGTGATTTCCTTTAAACTAGTTGAAAGAGCTGGCGTTATGCCTGTTACATGGAAAAGTGAAGCCCCTTCAAAAATAGCGTCAAAGTCGATTTCATCCAACTTCATCTGTGAAAAACTAGAGTGCTTGCGATCATATGTAACCTGCGTGCCTCTTCCACCTACCCCAGGCTCAATATAATAAGTTCCCAAACGGTCCCCATTTTTGATTAAATAATCTGTACGGACTCCATTTGCTTTTAAATGTCTTTCTACCCCTCTTCCAACCGCGTTATTAGGTACTTTACTTACAAAATAGACATCCATTCCCAAATGAGCTAAGGAAGCACTGACATTTGCCTCTGCCCCACCGTAATTTACAAGAAGATGATCGGATTGCTCAAGGCGTACACCAACTTTGGCAGAAAGACGTAATAAAATTTCGCCCAATGTAACGATTTTCTTCATATCCACGTTCCCCTTACTTTAAAGACTTCTTGCATGTATGGCCGTGTATTATCAGGAATCTTTGTTGCCCCTTCCTTGAAGTCTGCCCTAACCACTGCGGCAGTACCTGCATCTGCAAATTTGGAAAGCGTTGTAAACTTCTTCATTTGGCACCCCTTCTTTTAAGTTAGTCATGAATTTCATATGTTTTCACATCGACACTGTGATGCTAGTATAGTTTCATGGACACATCTAAGTTAAATTTATACAATGACTTTTAAGGAGGATGTGTCCGATGAGTAAGAAAAATAATGGGAAACGGTATAACGATGATTTCCGAAAAATGATTGT